>JBMDXW010000293.1:0-6396 GCA_048594965.1 Chryseobacterium sp. | reverse complement strand
AAAAAGCTTGTTTCCGTCAGGCTTCATGACCTGTACCGTGGCGTTAGTAAGTTTTACATTGGCAAGACTAAGCTCAAAATCAGAGGGCTTTTTCGGTTTCGCAGGGATTGCTTCCGTGGTATAAATAAGCAGATTAGGCTGGTAAAAACTTGCGTTGGCCAGAGATACGTTATTCTTTTTCAATGCAAGGTCTGTGAATTCCATCTTGCGGACTGCAAACTGAAAAAGCTTATTTTTCTTAGGATAATATTTTTTAAACTGATCAAAATTCAGGACGGGAACCAATTGGAAGTTATCAATTGACATCTTGCCGTTGGTGGTTTTTATGGTGCTGATATTCAAAGCGTAAACATCATCAGGTCGAACAAAAAAATTCTTTCCCCTGATATTGTACTGGTCAAAAACGACAGGAAGTTTATCTTCAACGGATTCTTCGGTAAGCTGAAGGTTTTCCACATACAAATAAAGATCATCTACGGATAAGAATTTTTGTTTGGTATGTCTGAAAACACTGATATGGCCATCGTTGATCCGGATATTTTCGAACTTAACAGGATTTCTTTTCTTCCCTGTTTTATCATCCACAGGCTTTGCCAGGATCACATTCAGGTTGGGTTTCGAAAGAAGCAGGTCGGATGAACTGATCTGTTTATTGAACAGCGCATCATAAATTCCGAAACGGCTTATTTTTAATGTGTCAATAGTTCCCTGGAGACCGATCACATTACTATTTTGTGGATTTTTACTGTTGACTGATATTTTCGTGGCCAGGATATTCCCGGACATCAGATCAACTTCCATGCTCTTATAGGAAACTTTATAGTCGGTGTTATTCTTAATGTATTTCGGAAGCTGGGTTTTAAGCCAGATGTTAAGTCCGAAGTTTGCCAATAAAATAATCACCAACAAAATTCCCAGACCAACAAACAGCTTTTTAACCCATTTTTTCATGATTATCTATTTTTAGTACTCGGTATTTTCTTTATATTCTTTTTCTGTAATTTCCTTTTGTACTTCTCCCCGCAAATTGATACGGAAGAACCTTCCTCGTTTTTTCGAATAAAATTCTTTATTTTTTCCGGTATGATAACCGAAATATTTATGTGGTTTTACCTCATCAAAAATAAAAGGACAGAGTTCTTTATTATCAATATCCAAAATCCCTGCCTTTGCTCCTTTTTTCACAAAGATTAAACCCTCTCTCTGTTCCATCTGATCATAAACTGGAGGTATAATGGTCTTAAAATTTTCAAATTCTATAAGCCCATATTTGCCTTTCTTCCTGATGAAATGCCTTTTTTCCGGACCATACTCTACCCAGTTTGAAATTTCATCATATTCAAGAGGCAGAAGGATTTTTTTATCAACATTGGTGATGCCAAATTTTTTGTTTCTGGAAACAATAAGCTTGTCGTGATCGTAATAAACCGGCATGATAGAATCGTATCCATTCATAATGGCTTTATTATTAATATCAATCAGCGTTCCATCTGCAACAAACAAATTTTTTCTCCTTTGGTCTTCATCATCAAATTTATCATATATAGAGTACAATATTTTATATATAACCGGAATTTTAACCTTTCCCGTATTACTGATCACCCCATTCAGATCACCATTTCTTGCCCATAAAAATGAGGTACTTTCTATTTTACGCAAATCATCATACTTAAATGGAATTAAAACATTTCCCTCCCGGTCAACCATTCCTGCTTTTTCTTTTAAATCTTTAAAGATTAGTGTCGGAGTCTCATTCGAGAAATCATTATAAACCCCTTCATGCGACTCTCCGATTTTCTTTAAGTCACTGTTAAAAATAGAATAAATACCATCTTTCCTTGCATTATAGTATTCTGAATAGAAATGGTTCGTATCAAAATACTCGATCAGATCGTAAATTAAAGGAACTTTAAAGGTGCCGTCCGTTTTTATAATACCGTACTTGCCATTTCTCTTTACCACCGCATTTTTAAACGTATCGAATACACTGGCCGAATCAAATTTGTTGTCCGGAAAAGCTGCCTGAGCCTTTAAATTGATGAATTCGTATTTCCTGTTGACAACTCCCAGCGCTGCACCGTTTTCAAAAAAAGTGGAAGCATTCCTGTCGAAAATATCTTTTGAAAAATCTGATATATAGGCACTCTTCAGTTCATCGTATTTAAATTCGGAAAGTTGTTTGCCTGTATTGTCGAACACCGCCCATTTTCCGTTTTTCTTTACAATCACATTCCGGTCTTTCATTTCCTGTTTGCCATCCTCATAAACAATGGGAATTACTTCTTCACCCTTTTTGTTTATAAAGCCGGACTTGCCGTTTCTGGTCACTTCACACAACCCGCTTACTCTGAAATAATCCGCCGTATCATACTGTATCGGAATCATTAATTTGCCTTTATTATCGATAAATCCCCACTGGTTGTTTTTTCTTACGGCAGCAAGTCCTTCCGAGAAAACACGTACTTCGTCGTAATCCCCTTCCAGTTTCAGATTATCTTTAGTTATAAAGAATTTCTTGTGATTGTTTTCGGCAAAAGCCAGTCCATTCTCAAACGGATTCAAAAAATCATATTCGAAAGGAATAACTACTGTACTATCCTTAGTAATGTATCCCCATTTATTGGGATTTTTCAGATGCAACCTCATCCAACCTGTTTCAGCATCTACATCTTTAAGATCAACATTATTTGCGGAGAAATCCGGCGTATTCTGATTCTGACACTGAAAGTGGCATGAAACGAAAAGTATCCAGAGAATAAGGCTAACATAATGCTTCATTCTAAGAAATCATAAGTTCAATCACATATCCTTCATGTCCTCTTACATTAATAAAATCTCCGCCGTCAAATCCCAGATACTGACCTTTGATTCCCGTTAGTTTTCCGGTGAATTCCGGTCTCTTATCGAGTGTGAAGGAAGCTACTTTCTCCGGTTTGTCAAAAGGATAATCAAACCGCCACAGATCTTCGCCTTCGCTGTAAAATTTCTGGAAATCGTCCGGAAAATACTCTTTTATTTTCTGCTGAAAATCTGCCAGATCAATATCATCTTCCAAATCATCCTGAAGCATTTTTTTCCAGCTCGTTTTATCGGGAACATGCTGCTTGAGAGCGACTTCTATCATTCCTGCCTCATATCTGTTTTCGGTTCTTGCAATAGGCAGAGCAAAAGTCGCGCCCTGATCGATCCATCGTGTGGGAATTTGCGTATTTCTTGTGACACCTACCTTTACTTCTCCGGTATAAGCCAGATAAACGGTATGAGGCTGCAGCTGGATTTCTTTTTCTACCTCCAGGTCGCGTTCGGCAATTCCAAGATGTGCCGTAGAAAGCTCCGGGCGGATGATGGTGTCGCTGGCATAGGGACTTTCAAAGAAGCAGTTTTTGCAGAAACCCATGCGGTATACCGGCTTGTTCTGCTGGCAGTGTACACATTGAAAGCCGGTATGCTTTATTGTTAATTCTTTTCCGAAAAGTTCATTCATGTGAATGAGATCGCCGGAAAGATTGAGGTAATATTGAATAGGCTCATCGTTGAAGCTTGTCATCTTTAAAATTTGTCCCTGGAAGTGCATATTGATATCAATTACTTTTCAGGTAAAATTAATGATTATATTTTCAAAAAATAAATTTATATTTTTGTGAGACTAAAAAGCCACAAATGGTCTATCTTATAACGGGCGGAAGCGGATTTATTGGTTCTCACCTTTCAGAGCAATTATTAAAAAAGGGACATTCTGTCATAAATATTGACAACTTCGATGATTTTTATAATTATCAGATAAAAGTTAGGAATACTTTAGATTCAATACAGAATTTTTCGGATTTTGAATTTACGGAAAAACAGGAAGATATCCATAGATTAACAGCTGTTGTAAAATCTGAACAGTATACTTTATATTACCAGGATATCCGTGACAAAACGGGGCTGGAAAGTATTTTCAGAGAACATACGATTGACATGGTAATTCATCTTGCGGCACTGGCCGGAGTGCGTCCTTCCATCGAAAGACCTTTGGAGTATGAAGAAGTCAATATCCGGGGTACTATGAATCTGTGGGAGTTGTGTAAAGAATTTAACGTTAAAAAAGTTGTTACCGCTTCTTCGTCAAGTGTTTATGGAAATAATGAAAAAATCCCTTTCTCAGAGACCGATAATGTAGATAAACCAATTTCTCCTTATGCGGCTACAAAAAAATGCGGCGAAATTCTGGGCCATGTATATCATGATCTGTACAGCATCGATATGATTCAACTGAGGTTTTTTACGGTTTACGGACCCCGTCAACGGCCTGATCTTGCGATTCATAAGTTTACCCAATTAATTACGGAAGGGCGTGAAATCCCTTTTTATGGTGACGGAACCACGGCAAGAGACTATACTTATATCGATGATATTATCGATGGAATACTAAAATCGATCGTGTATCTTGAAAATCATTCCGCGGTATATGAAATCATCAATTTGGGTGAAAGCGAAGTCATCACCCTGAATGAAATGCTTCACACCCTTGAACAAGCTTTGGGAAAATCTGCCATCCGGAAAAATCTGCCAATGCAGCCGGGAGATGTCCTGAAAACCAATGCCGATATCACAAAAGCCATGACATTAACAGGCTATAAACCTGACACCAACTTCCAAAATGGCATAAAAAAATTTGTGGAATGGTTTTTGAGAAAGTGACAGCAAACCGGCAGGCTACGCAGGTAAAACAATTACCCGTACCGCTGAGTGAACAAAAATTAATAAAAAGAATTGAAAATCAGGTGTAAAAAAGCATATAATATAAGCTATTTTTATACTTTTGCAAAAAATTAGAAAATTATGTACTGGACATTAGAATTAGCTTCATATTTAAGTGACGCACCTTGGCCAATGACAAAAGCAGAGCTTATTGATTATGCAATCAGAACTGGTGCACCTATGGAAGTTGTGGAAAACCTTCAGGCCATCGAAGATGAAGGTGAGATTTACGAATCGATCGAAGAGGTTTGGAGCGATTATCCTACCGATGAAGACTTCCTTTGGAACGAAGACGAATATTAAATGAAAAGCAATCAGGCTTTAGGCATCGCTTAGAGCTTTTTTGCCCTTTTTTACATATCAATTTACACGATAAGCGTGTTATTTAAAACGCTTAAAGCATATCGCTTTAGGCATAAAGCAAAAAATTTATGAGTTTTTTAAACAAAGTTCTTAAAGGGTTTTTGGGAGACAAGAAAGCGCAGGACCTAAAAGAAGTAAAAAAAGTTGTAACAAAAATCAAAGCTGTTGAACCCAATATCCAACAGTTATCTGATGACGAATTGAGAGGAAAAACTGCTGAATTTAAAGAAAACCTTAAATCGGCCACCGAAAAAATCTCATCTCAGATAGAACAGATACAAGAGCAGATAAAAAATTCGAAAAACGTTGACGAAAAAGAAGCGCTTTTTTCAAAAATTGAGGCTCTAAAAAAGGAATCCTACGACATTGAAGAAAAAGTGCTTGGCCAGATTCTTCCTGAAGCTTTTGCCTTGGTAAAAGAAACGGCCAGAAGATGGGCACAAAACGGCGAGATCCGCGTGAAGGCAACAGACTGGGACAGACAGCTGGCTGCTGCAGGAAAAGATTTCCTGGAAATCCAGGGCGACCAGGCCGTATGGAAGAACTCATGGGATGCTGCCGGAACTCCTGTAAAATGGGATATGGTACATTATGACGTACAGTTTATCGGAGGGGTAATCCTTCATAGTGGTAAAATTGCTGAGATGGCAACCGGAGAAGGTAAAACTTTGGTGGGTACACTTCCTATTTTCCTAAATGCCCTTCCGGGAAGAGGTGTTCACGTTGTAACCGTGAACGATTACCTTGCCAAAAGGGACTCCGCATGGATGGGGCCTTTGTACCAGTTCCACGGAATGTCGATCGACTGTATCGATAACCACCAGCCGAACTCCGACGGAAGAAGAAAAGCCTACAACTCTGATATCACTTATGGAACGAATAATGAATTCGGCTTCGATTACCTGAGAGATAACATGGTAACTTCACCTTCAGAACTTGTTCAGAGAGAACTGAACTTTGCCATCGTCGATGAGGTAGACTCCGTTTTGGTAGACGACGCCAGAACACCGTTGATCATTTCCGGGCCGGTTCCGCAGGGAGATCGTCAGGAATTTGACGTGCTGAAACCGTCAATCGACAGAATTGTTGAGGTTCAGAAAAAAACGGTTTCGGCCATTTTCAACGAAGCTAAAAAATTAATCGCTGCCGGAAACACCAAAGAAGGAGGGTTTAAATTGCTTCAGGCTTACAGAGGTCTTCCTAAAAACAGACAGTTAATTAAATTCTTATCGGAAAGCGGGAACCGTGCATTGCTTCAGAAAACGGAAGCACAATATATGCAGGATAACA
>JBMDXW010000292.1:0-4292 GCA_048594965.1 Chryseobacterium sp. | reverse complement strand
CAACTGGTGTTTATTTTAAGCCTGCTAATGAAACAGATGGTTTTAAAAATGTAACTATAAAGGGTTTAAACTATGAAGGGCAATGGAGTTATCCTAATGAAGTACCTACCTATGGTGCTGTTGATAAAAGTGTTTCCATTGACTTTTCCGAAATTCCTAAAGTAGTTTTGAATACATCAGGTATATTACGTGATTATTCGGTAGTTAATTATATGGAAGTCATCATGACAGTGGCTAATACCGTAAGGTCATTACCCGATTCAGCAAAAGTGAAAAGAAAAAGGATCAAGTATACTGCTAATATAGCTCCAGACCAGGTTTGTTATTTGGAAGGTAAGAATGATAGTCAGCCAATTAATATAAGTCCAAGAAATAGTAGAAGAATAGTATTGACTGGGGGATCTACTGTTACAGTCGATATTTCAGATGACGGGACTTGGAATATTATTGATTATTCAGGGACTATTTTTAATGAAGGCTTTCCTATCAAAGGAACTACAGCTCAAAGACCTTCAGGCTTATCGGCTTCCAATGCCGGATTTATATATTACGATACTAGCCTTAAAAATTATATTAATTGGGATGGAGCTTCTTGGGTACTTCCAAGCGTTGCTAAATGGATAAATATTACAACTAATACGTATGACCTTTATGTTATGAATAGAAGAATGTTTATAGAGATTACTCCACCAGGTCCAGCACCTACAATATGTAAAATCACACTGAAAAAACTAAATGAGTATCTGGAAGGCTCCGAAGTGGATCTAATTAATAATTCAAACTTAGAAATTCAGTTGGTAGGAGACACTTCCCCGCAGGGTCAGAATCCCATCGTTTATATCATGGGTAACGGAGCATATGTTAATAAAATATTATTAAAACCGAGAGAAGTTGTAAAATTATATTCTAATGGCTTAAATTCTTGGAGAATATATAATGTTAATAGAATATCAAACCATATTGAAGCTGTCTCTACAGCAGACCCGGGAGCCTCATATGATTCAACTGCTCAAGCTCTACTATTAGAACTTAAAACTAAGGTAAATGCAATGCTAACTTCTGAAATTACGGCAGGCCAGAGAGCATCATTGTAATTATAAAAAAGGTTATAAAAAAACAATGATATTTTGAATATTTAAAAATTTCCTGGTACGATATCGCAAACCTTTAATATTTATTCATGTTACTTTAGCTGAATTTAGTTTTTATTTAAACACTGCAACTACAGAATCCACCCACCAAAAAACTTTGTTATAGATTAAAAAATCATGAATTTTGAGCCATAAATCATAAGCAGCAAAGATTAATAAAACAAATGGAAAATAACGAAATAACCACGAAAGAAAAATTAAAAACCTATTTTGAGACAGGCAAATACCCAACCGAAGATCAGTTTGCAGAATTGATCGATTTTTTAAGCCTCAAAGAAGATGTTCCGGGCAATAAAGAGCTCGTGACGCTCGCCAACAACCTGGCGGCCCTTGAGAACGGATATATTGTTTACAATACCATTACTATTGAGGATGAGAAATTCCCAATCGTTGTCAGCTCAAAGGAAGGAGAAGACCAGACTTTTACAATCGGTAAAACCGAAAACAAAGAACAGAAACGCTATTTCCAGGGCAGTGCGCCGTACAGGGTCAGTACAAAAGAGTTTCTGGTAGACCAGCTGGAAGGGTATAGATATTACTATCTGAACACGCAGATCGACGACGGCCACACCACCGGCAGACTGTTCGGAAATAACCTGCCGCCCGTTCCCGAGAATTTTAAACTGGGAACAGTCGAAAACAAAAAAATTTCCGTAAAGATCAGCAAAGAGGATTTTGATCGTAGAATAAGTAATGTACATACCCGGATTGCTTTTGTTAATAAAACCGATATTCTCATCGAATACGCATTATACGCAAACTACTGGTCCAATACGTATATCTCTGAAGATATCATCACAGATCATTACGATGTCGGGGATTTTTTAGTCTGTTTTTACAGAGCTGACCTTTCCGGAATCAGCAGGCTCATAGAATGCAGGATTTATGACGCGGATAATGATTTTCTTCTGATGACAACCTCTCTGGTTCCGGATCAGAAAAATACCAATGTACAAGCAGGAGGAGTCCTTTCCGGAATAAGAAATGCCAGGATCGAATGTTTTTATCAGAGCTAAATTTCCTGATCATTAAAAAAGGAATCACTGCAACTACCGAATCCAAAGCTTCAAAAACTTTTTTTACCACAAAAAAATGAGGAACTTTGAACTGTCAGAATAGAAAACAACGTTCATTTGCTGACCAATATAAACAACTGCAACTACAGAAGCGCACCGCCCGAAAACTTGCAGGTAAATATAAAAAGATGAACTTTGAGCCATCAAGATACAGGCAGAAAAAAAGCCTGGTCTCATAAAATAGGGCGTCAGGCCCGAAATCGGTAAGCAATTACATCACTAAAAAATAAATCCTCAGCAGGGTAAGATCCTCAATAACGGGACACCCTTTACTCCTGAAATACCGGGATTTTCTGAGCCGTATCAGTCAGAATATCATCCGCGACGTAAGATAACAGAAAGTCCTTCCGGGCAGACTTTTATTTTCTTTCAGAAGTTAGTTCACGCTTTAAAAAGTGGGAATTCCAGTCATAGGGAAGCTTTAAAAACAACAACGGTTACGACCGTTGGTAAGATTCCCGATCAGGAGCTGCTTTCCGGCTGAGGTTTATTTTTAATCATTAAATCATTTAAAGATTCATACAAAAATAAGACACTGCTGACCGCCATCCGGTGATCCCGGAATAACATCCGCTAAAACATCAGAATATTATGGAAGAAATCAAAAACTTAACCCAAAGAGAGGAGCTGAAAACCTTTTTTGAAACAGGTAAATATCCAACACAAAGTCAGTTTGCCAGGTTCATCGATAACTACGTCCATCTTAATGAATTGAATTTTGGGCTGGATGTGAAGCCGACGGGAGATCACAAAACAAAGAACTACCATTTCTATGTCGCTGAAAAGCCCGCAGAAACAAACCGGGGGCATATCAATATCGAAAATACGGACGAAATGGCAGCAGAGAAAATAGAAGGTTACAAGCATGTTTTATCCAGGAATATCAGTTATAAATGTCTGAATATAAAATTATCGAATGAGCTGGATATTGATAAATATAAACCCAGGATCATCATCAAACGCTATAAGCAAAGAAAAAAACTCAGGAGCGGGTACGTAAAAAACGCGGGGTTTTATCAGGAGCTTCCCGGCGATGCCGAATTGTGGGGAAGGCAATCCGAATATCCAGTACATGCAAATGAAATGGTGCTGGATATCAATCCTGTCAATTATTTCAGACCTGGCGAAACATACCGGGACTTTTACCCTTCCGGAACGCTCAACAGGCCGGGCTCATTCAGGTATTCGGTTCATCACAGAAAGCCGTTTTCCCTGATTCAGATGATGCTGGAAATTGAGGTGAACGGAAACAGGCTCAGATCCAGTCCCATCACGATAAAAATTGTCCTGGGAAGAGAAAATGATCTGATTAATTATATGATCGGTTAATTGAATTAAATAAGCTCGGAACAGGTAAAGCCCCGAATCTTATGGATTAAAAATGAAAATATAAAAACTAATAACCATGAAGACAGGATTTTACTTACATTATTTATACTCATCCGTGAGCTGCTTTCCGGTTTAGGTTTACCAGATTAAACCTGACACATATAATGCTAAACATCATAGAATGCGTTGCATTAGATTAAAAAAAACCGGGTAAGATACTCTGAAGCAGGATTCCTTTTCCTTTTGAAATACTGAAATTTTTTGATGCCCGGCATCAGAATCTCATTCATGATGCATAATGATGGATCATAAGATCTGTTATTTTCTTTCAAAAGGAGATCATTTCTTTAAAAAGTAGGAATCCAGGAAAAGAGGAAGACTTTCAAAAAGAACTGCTTCAACGGTTCCGGTAAGACTTTCCGATGAGTTATAAGCAATTAACAATTTGATGATACAGGTCTTCAAAGAATTATTTCAATATAAAACTCTGTTGACTGCAATCAAGACTCTCGCACGAACAATAAAAACAAGTTGAATTAAAAGGAAAAAAGACGATTAGACCAATGGAGGCAGAAAAACTACAGACATTATTTACTCACCTGGAGGAGGTGATCACCTGGCGCATCAGGAATGCCTCGGAAGATTTCGGGACAGGAGCGCCGGAATATATAAGCGCTAACCATGAAAACTTTCCTCTCGGAGCTTATATTTCACAAAAAGGCCTTCTGCATCAGGA
>JBMDXW010000291.1:0-6253 GCA_048594965.1 Chryseobacterium sp. | reverse complement strand
GATGATGCTTATGGGGACGTTACTTTTCGTAGCAGGATTTTTAGGGGAAATGATCATCAGAACCAACCGGGAACATAAAAATTATAATATTGACGAGGTGATCTGAAAATGAATAAAAAGAGTTGTTTGAACTGTGGGCATTCAGTTTCCGGTGAGTTTTGTCCTCATTGCGGACAGAAAACCGACACAGCAAGAATAACTCCGCATTCTCTGATCAAAAATGATATTCTGGGATCGGTCTGGCATTTTGAAGCTAAATTTTTCTATACTTTAAAAAAAATCTTATTCACGCCGGGAATTACGGCCATGAATTATATTTCAGGAAAAAGAATCAGGTACAACAGTTTTATCCCGTTGTTACTGGTTCTTTTCAGTTTTAATGTGTTGGGATTGCATTATTATGAACATTTTGCTTCTCCTGAAATGCTGGCAGAAGATTCAGAAGTCAAGGATTTTCTTTCAAAATATTCAAAGGCCATTTTATTCGTCATCATCCCGATGCTGGCTGTTAATGCCTACTTTATTTTCAGGAGAATAAAATTGAATATTGCGGAGCATTTTATCATTGGAACAATAAGTCTTTTAGGAATTTTAATCTTATTTTTGCTGGATGATATCGTAAGTCTGATCGGCTTGTGGAAAACTGTTTCAAAGGTTTTTCTTGTCATCGACAAAATCATATTCGGTCTTTCTGTTTTCTTTCCGGCAGTGACTTATTGGAATGCATTTAAAAGCTCCTACACAAAATACGGCCTTGCCTGGCGGATTGCAGTCCTTTATGTTTTAATGGGAATCGAAAGTTCGGTTATAGGTTTAATCTTATATGAAATATTTTAAGTATGAAAAATATATGGTGTACGCTCATTTTGGTGGTATTTATTTCTTGTGGTAAAATCTCTCCCAAGGGTAATATTGAAACAAAAGATGTTGATGTTGAGGAATTTGTCAATCTTGATCTAGAAGGGAAATTCCGGGTTTTTTATGCAAGGGGGGCGAAAAATTTTGTAGAAATTGAAACGTATCCGAATGTTGCTGATAATCTTGATGTTGATGTAAAAGATAAAACTTTAACGATCAAAGAAAAACGAGGAACTAAAGGCGTAGATTTCTATAATATCACGATCTATTCAAAATACAATCTGGAAAAAGTGGCCATTTCCGATTCTGTAGAAATGAATATCTCAAGTGAAATTAAGACCGATAATTTTAGGCTGAATTTAAAGAATTTCGCTACATTTATGGGTTCGGTAAATACAAGAAGGGCAGAAGTGGAAATGCTGAACCGCAGCAGGGCCAACTTTTTGGGACAAACCAAAGATGCGGTGATTAAGATTTCTGACACCGCCAGTCTGATTGCTCCTTACTGGAAAATCGAAAATCTGAACATCGACTCCAAAAATGGAAATTATGCAGAAGTTAATGTGAAAGACTCCTTAAAAGGACATATTCAGAACACTGCGAAATTTATTTATTACAATGACCCGATCCGTGCTTTCAAAATTGATAAAGAAACAAGGGTGGAGAATAAAAAACTGGATTAAATGTGGGTGGTAACCTGCTTTATGTAAATCGAAAAATAGGAAATATATCTCAGAAGAAGATTTTAAAGAAATATATAATAAAAGCTATAATATTATGAACCAGATTATAGCATTTAGAAATCAGATAAAATAATAATAATAAGCTGGAAGCTGGGAGTTTGAAGCTGGAAGAATTCCAACATCTTGTTTCTCCAGGCATTTCGTCTAACAGAATGAAGATAAACATCCACGATCCTGCCCCCGTCATCCAGCAAATAAACATACACGAAATACAGATATGACAACATTAGAAAAAGCAAAACTTTGGTTACACGAATCATTCGATGAGGAAACGAGAAATGCGGTACAGTTATTAATTGAAGGCAATTCGCCGGATCTTGAAGACTCTTTTTACAGAGAACTTGAATTCGGAACAGGAGGAATGAGAGGAATTATGGGGGTTGGAACCAATCGTTTAAATAAATATACGTTAGGTCAGGCTACACAGGGACTTGCAAATTATATGTTAAAGCAATTTCCCAATGAACAAATTAAAGTAGCCATTGCTTACGATGTAAGAAATAATTCAAAAGAATTCGGAAAACTGGTTGCTGATGTTCTGACAGCAAACGGAATTAAAGTGTTGCTTTTCAAAGATCACCGGCCGACTCCCGAATTGTCTTTTACCGTAAGAGATAAAAAATGTCACGGTGGAATTGTTTTGACCGCTTCTCACAATCCTCCGGAATACAATGGATATAAGGTGTACTGGAACGACGGAGCACAAATTGTTCCGCCACATGATGAAGCCATTATCGCAGAAGTTCTTTCGGTAAAATTTGAAGAGATTAAATTCAACGGAAACGATGATCTCATCGAATGGATCGGAGAGGAGCAGGATGATGTATACATCGATGCCTGCATTGAAAATTCTACCTATCAGAATGTTGGAAAGGAAAATTTGAATATCGTTTTCACCTCCATTCATGGGACCACATACACGACGGTTCCGAAAGCTTTGGAAAAAGCAGGTTTCAAAAAAATTGATCTCGTAAAAGAGCAAATGATTCCTAGCGGAAATTTTCCGACGGTAGATTCTCCGAACCCTGAAGAGCCTGCCGCTTTGGAAATGGCGATGGATTTAGCTAAAATTACGAATGCAGATATCGTGATCGGCACAGATCCGGACGGCGACCGGCTCGGAATTGCCGTAAGAAATCTTGATGGCGAAATCCAGCTATTAAATGGAAATCAGACCAATACGATTCTTACGTATTATATTTTAAACGAATGGAGAAAGCAGGATCGGATTACCGGAAAAGAATTTATCGGCTCAACGATTGTCACTTCAGATATTTTCTTTGATATTGCTCAAAAATTCGGAGTTCAGTGCAAGGTAGGATTAACAGGCTTCAAGTGGATTGGAAAAATGATCCGTGATGTAGAAGGAAAAGAAAAGTTCATTTGCGGTGGTGAAGAAAGCTTCGGATTCATGACAGGAGATTTTGTGCGTGATAAAGATTCCTGTGGAAGTATTGTTTTAGCTTGTGAAATTGCAGCATGGTGCAAAGCGAACGGAAGAACGATGTATCAATATCTTATTGAAATTTACCAGGAAACCGGAATGTACTACGAGGGGCTGGTAAACCTGGTTCGAAAAGGGAGAGATGGTGCAGAAGAGATTCAGAATATGATGAAAAACTTCCGTGAAAATCCTCCAAAACAACTGGCGGGTTCTCCTGTAGAAGAAGTAAAAGATTTTAAAGAACAGACCAATTTTATCATCTCGAAAAATGAAAAACAGGTGATGAATGACATTCCGAAATCGAATGTGTTGATTTATTACACGCAGGATGGAACAAAAGTCTGCGTAAGACCTTCCGGAACCGAACCAAAGATCAAGTTTTATATTTCTGTGAAAGATTCGGTTACTTCTGAAGCAGATTTCAAGGATAAATTAAAATCGCTGGAGAAAAAAATTCTTGAAGTGAGAAAAGATTTGAAGTTAGATTAATTTCAAAATTATCTTCATGATACAAAAAACTTTAGCAGTCTTTATACTGTTGGTTTCTATTTTTTCCTGTAAAAAAGAGGCTTCAAAAACTTCCATGCAGAAAACAGAAAAAGATACAGCTTTAAAAGCAGCAACTAAGGAAGATGTATTTAAACCTGTTGATACTGTATGTTTTTCTTCAAATACAACAGAAGATTACATTAAAGCTATTGAATGGTATAAAAAGAAAACGACAAAGGAAGTCGCAGATAATTCACCCGAACAAAATAATAAATTATACGAAGATTATTTCAAAATCCGTGATAAATATACATTGTGTTTGAGTGAAAATTTATTAAAAGTTTTGATAGATTATGCTAATTATTATGATTCGCAAACAAACAGTTATAAATTTCCGGAAAATGTAAAAAGATTGAGTGCAGAACTCAAAAAAGGAGATCTTGAATTCAGGGAAGTAGGAGAAGGTTACACGGAAATATGGTCTGTGCCCGGACATTATTTTTCAATATTTAAGAATAAGGTAACGCCGGATTATAATAGTTACATAGAACAGGTAGCGAAAGAAAATGAAGGTCTTTACGCTGCAGATGCAGGAATCGTGATTTCCTGGAGAGAACTTGGAGACAGGGTGATTTTCTGGGAAAATTTTATAAAAAAATATTCTCAAAGTCCCTTGCTTCCGAGAGTAAAGGAGATATATGGTAATTATCTTACAGATTATTTGTTCGGTATGGATAATACGTCTACCTATGAACATTCAGACGGCAAATTGTATGATGAAAACAGAGAAGAATTCAACAGGATCATCAGAAAATATCCGAATTCTTATGTTGCTGAAAAAGCTAAGGCATTAATGGAAATGCTCGACGCAAAAGTTCCTGATGAAGAGATTCGTAAAAGAATAAATATTAAAAGAAAATAAAAATAAATTTAAATAAAAATAAAGTGAAAGTTTCAAAATTAGCGGCGAACCTGATCGGTTCTGAAATTGTAAAAATTGGTAATGAAGTAAACGATTTAAAGGCAAAAGGAGCGGAGATTGCCAACCTTACGATTGGTGATCTTAATTCTAATATTTATCCTATTCCTGCAAAGCTGAAGGAGGAGATTCAGAAAGCATATCAGAATAATCTGACAAATTATCCGCCTGCTAACGGACTTTTATCTTTGAGAAAAGAGGTTTCCAAGGATCTTAAATCAAGATGGAACCTCGATTATTCAGCTAATGATATTTTGATCACCGCAGGTTCCAGACCTTTGATTTATGCCGTTTACAAAACCATCGTAGACGAAGGAGATAAAGTGGTTTACCCGATCCCATCATGGAATAACAACCATTATGCATATCTTACTTCAGCAGATGCGGTTGAAGTGAAAACAACACCTGAGAACAATTTCCTTCCGACGGCAGATGATCTCAGACCACATTTGGAAGGAGCCGTTTTACTGGCTCTCTGTTCGCCATTAAATCCTACCGGAACGATGTTTACGAAAGAACAGCTTTCAGAAATCTGCGAATTGGTTTTAGCTGAAAATAAAAAAAGAGGCGAAAATGAAAAGCCGCTTTACCTAATGTATGATCAGATTTACTCTAATCTTACTTTTGGTGCTGAGCACGTAGATCCTGTTTCCCTTTTCCCTGAAATGAGAGAATATACGGTATACATTGACGGTATTTCTAAATGTCTTGCTGCTACAGGAGTTCGCGTAGGTTGGGGATTTGGTCCATCTCATATTATGGATAAAATGAAAGCACTTCTGACGCACGTTGGGGCATGGGCACCAAAACCAGAGCAGGAAGCAACGGCAAAATACTATGAAAACCCAGACGAAGTAAACGCTTTCGTTGAAGATTTCAAAGGAAAATTGGAGGCAAGCTTGAAGGTTCTTCACGCCGGAATTCAGGATCTGAAAGGAAAAGGTCTTGCAGTTGATAGTATCGAGCCGATGGGAGCACTTTATCTTACCATTAAATTAGATTATATCGGAAAAGCAAAACCTGATGGTTCTGTGATTGATAATTCTTCTGATTTGGTATTTTATCTAATCAATGAAGCAGGAGTGGCGTTGGTTCCTTTCTCTGCTTTCGGAGAGGAAAAGTCTGAGCCATGGTTCAGGGCTTCGGTAGGAGGATTGGCTATCAACGAAATTGAAGTCATGATGCCGAAACTGGAAAAAGCTTTGAATGATCTGAAATAGTTTAAAATATATGCTTCGACAAGCCCAGCATGACACTCTAAGACTAACTATGCAGTATAGGCAGCTTATTTTAGAGATGTCACGCTGAGCGGAGTCGAAGCGTTTTTTTTTATATAATATTTCTATGTATAAAAAATGAAGATTTCTTCAAAGCACTTTCTTGAAACCAAACTGTTGAGTTTATGTACTTTGACAGTTATTGTTGGAGTTGTTTTAAGTATCTGGTTGTCGGGATTATCTTATCAAAGGACTTTATTACAGAATTTTGTTTTTTCAACTTCAATTTTGGGAGTTGCATTTTTTCTTTTCATCAGCTTAGGTTTATATTACGGCCTTAAATTAAAGGAAAATGTTGGAAATATATTAGATAAAGAACGGGTAAAAAAAGCAGCAGACAAAATGCCTTTACTTGATGGTTTTAACTTTGACCCACCGGCTGTCGGCGACGGAATCGGAGGCATTATCCTTTCAATTATTTTGTGGTTCGTAATAGCAGTTCTTTTTACTTTCCTGCTTTATT
>JBMDXW010000290.1:0-5857 GCA_048594965.1 Chryseobacterium sp. | reverse complement strand
GTTGACAATAATCTTACATTGATGGTCCCGAGTGATTTTTACAAGGAATATATTGAGGATAATTACCTGTCCTTGCTTTCTGCTGCCCTGAAGAAAAATATAGGAAAAGGAGTGAAATTATGGTATTCCGTAATGGAAAACAAGCCTTCCGGAATGGAAAAGCCTGTTACCATGAACATGAAAGGAAAAACAGTTCCTACTCCGAAGATTCAGGAAACGATGCCCCAGGGATTTTCATCGAATATCGTAAATCCTTTCGTGGTACCGGGAATCAAAAAAGTAAATATTGACTCCAACCTGAAATCAGATTTCTCTTTTGACAATTACGTAGAAGGAGAAAGCAATAAATTTGCAGCAACTGTTGCAAGATCTATCGCAAAAAGACCTGGTGCAACAGCTTTCAATCCATTATTTTTATATGGTGGTTACGGAGTCGGAAAAACGCATCTTGGCCAGGCGGTAGGGCTGGAAGTGAAAAGCCAGTTTCCTGATAAAGTAGTGCTGTATCTGTCTTCTGAGAAATTTATCCAGCAGTTTATCTCTGCGGCCAAAGCTCATAAGCAGACGGAATTTGCCAATTTCTACCAGATGGTGGATGTCCTGATCATTGATGATATCCAGTTTCTTTCCGGAAAATCGGCTACCCAGGACAGCTTCTTCCATATTTTCGACTACCTTCATCAGAACGGTAAACAGATTATCCTTACTTCTGATAAAGCGCCTGCCGATATTATGGATATTCAGGACAGGATTGTTTCCCGATTTAAATGGGGGCTTTCGGCAGAGATCAAATCTCCGGATTACAGTACCCGTAAACAGATCATTGTTGATAAATTGAGCAGAGACGGTATTGTTTTGACTGATGATATGCTTGATTTTCTGGCTTCAGAAGCAAAAACAAACGTACGAGAACTTATCGGGGTGATCAATTCCGTGATTGCGTATTCTACCATTTATAAATCTGACTTAAGTCTTGAATTATTAAAAGATACCATCAATAAGATTGCCGCCAATCAGAAGAAGATTATCAATATTCCTTATATCCAGCAAGTGGTTTGCGATTACTTCGGTATTAAAAGAGAGCAGCTTTTATCCAAAACAAGAAAAAGAGAAATTGCCCTTCCCAGACAGCTGGCGATGTATTTTGCGAAGGAATTAACGAATGCCACTTTCACCAAGATCGGCGAAGAAATGGGTGGGAAAGACCACTCTACGGTAATGTATGCCTGCGAAACCATTAAAGATGTTTCCAAAATAGACAAGGAAGTAAAGAAATACGTTAAAGAATTGTCTGAAAGAATTAAGCAGTAAAAAATAATTTAATGATTATAAAGAAAATGGAGAATAATTTTATTCTTCATTTTTTATATAGTTTTGTAGAAGTTTTTAAGGATATTATACGATGAAAATATTAATGGTCTGCCTTGGTAATATTTGCAGGAGTCCGCTTGCTGAAGGAATAATGAAAGCAAAGGCGCCGGAGAATTTTTTGGTGGATTCTGCGGGAACGATTTCACTTCATGAAGGTGAACATCCGGACAAAAGAGCCATAAAAACCGCAGCGCTTCATGGGATCGATATTTCAAAACAACGGTCAAGACCTGTCACGGCACAGGATTTTGACCTATTTGATAAGATCTACTGCATGGATGTGGATGTTCTGGCAGATGTGGTGTCCAAAGCAAAAAGTGAGAGCCAGAGGAAGAAAGTCTCATTATTTCTTGAAACTTTAGGCGATCATCAAAATGCCGAAGTTCCCGATCCGTATTGGGGAGATATGAATGATTTTGAGGACGTTTTCCAGCTGCTGGATCGTGGATGTGACGCCATTCTGAAAAACATATAATTTACTATGAGAAAAATGTCTCTATTGCTTTTGCTGAGCTGCAGTTTTATTTTCGCGCAGACTAAAGATGAAAATGAGATCAGGCAAATAATGACTGATTTTATGAGTTGTATTAAAACGAGGGATGAAGCCAGATTTATCTCTCTTTTTCAGGAACCTGTTCTCTGGACAGGAATTTATACTGACCGTACTTACAGAAAAGTTTTGGAAAAAGATCCTCATGAAAAAAACTTTTTTACCGATAATTATAAAGCATTTATCAAAAGTTTTAAAGACAACAAATCTGAAGAGCGGTTTGATAATGTTAAAATTATACAGGACGGATCAATTGCTTCTGCTAATTTTGACTACAGCTTCTGGTACGATGGCGTAATGCAAAATTGGGGAAAAGAAATATGGACACTGATGAAGATCAACGGTCTGTGGAAAATAACATCAGTTTCTTTTTCAATGGATATGACAGAATATTACAGACAACCTTCTTTACAAGAAAGATTTAAAAAATAAACAAATGCTTATCTTACTTCCGGCTTACCTTTCCGAACATACTTCGATCACTCACTTTTCACCAGTGATCAGAGAGTACATTATGCACACCGATTATTTTTTTGTGGAAAATGAAAAGACTGCCAGGAAAGTTGTCAAGTTTTTTGCTCCTGATAAAAAACAATCAGATCTGAAACTCTTTCTTTTAGATAAATACACTGAAAATGCCGATATTAAAGAAGCGCAGAATCTCATGCTGAAAGGCCAGGATTTCGGGCTGCTTTCCGAAGCCGGTCTTCCGTGTATTGCCGATCCGGGTAACCTGATGGTAAAATGGTGTCATGAAAAAAACATCCGTGTTATTCCTGTTTCAGGGCCGTCGTCAATTATCCTGGCTTTGATTTCCAGTGGTTTCAACGGTCAGGAATTTACTTTTAACGGCTATCTGCCGATCGATAAAGGAGAAAAGAAAAAACAAATTCTTCAGCTTGAAAGCCTGGTTCAGAAAACAGGGTATTCGCAGATCTTTATGGAAACCCCTTACCGTAATAACCCGCTTTTTGAAGACCTCTGTAAGTTTTTATCGCCAAATACGAAGCTATGTATTGCGGCCAGTATCAATGATCCGGAGCATGAATTTATCAAAACCAAAACAATAAAAGAATGGCAAAAACAAAAGCCGGAACTTCATAAAATCCCGGCGGTTTTTGTATTAGGAAAGTAAATGCTTACTCATTCTTCGGCAAATTCTGTCTTTTTGTTCTTCTATTCCTCCATTTCTTCCAGGCAATCACGAGCACCGGAATCAGCAGGAAGAACGGCCAAAGGGAAATAATACCTAGCAGAAATTCAACGAAACTATTCCAGCCCTCCGTTACAGAATCCCCGAAACGGCTTCCGAAACCTATTCTGGAGGTTGCCGAGCTTCGTACTTTTTCTTTATATAAATTGATGGTCAGGGTACTGTAATTCACGCGGTCATCGATGAAGCGCAGCCTTCCTTCGGCGACATCGATCTCATCTTCCAGAGCGCGAATGTTTTCCTGAATTTCCAGCATGTCTTTCGTGGTTTTTGCCGTTTTCAGCATGTCACGGTATTTTTCGAGATAGATCTTTTTATTGGCCAGTTTGATGGAAACATCCGTATATTCTTCTGTTACGTCATCGGAAGATATATTTTTAGATAAAACCGCACCGACACCGTTTGAAAATGAGTTGACCAGGGCATCAAAGTTTTTATGAGGTACTCTGATGACAATATCAAGGTTTTCATCAGTATCCGTATTCTGAAACTCTTCTTTCTGGATGTATGCGCTATTGTTTTTGAGGATTGAATTAATCTGTCCCTGGGCCTTTTTGATATCGCCCACCTGGATTCTCATATCACCGTTTTTAATGATCTTCTTAGAGACCGTATTAATCTGTAAAGGTGAATTTTGAGGCGAATTTTCAGAGCTGGGCATCTCTTTTGCGACAGCAGTTGACGGTGGTGGTGCATCAACCGAAGCTACTTTATCTTCCTGGACCATATCAACCATATTTGCATTGAGAGCCTGCGGTTCATTTTTTTTGCATTGAACGAGTAATACACAAAAAAGGGGGATAAGTAATTTTTTCATGTTAAAAGCTTTTTCGAGAACAAAGCAAAAATTGTACTGAAAATTTATTGTTCTTTGCGATACGGTTCATTTTTCTCTGCTTTTTACCCAATATTCTAAGTCAGTTGAAATTTATTTAATATTTTTAATCCATGAAAAAAAGCCTTCTACTCCTTATTTTTTCACCATTTTTAATATTTGCCCAGGAAGTTCCGAAGCTTACCGACGAAATGGCGATTAAATTATCCGAAAAGCCGCTCCACTGTATCAATCAGGAATATCCTAATAAAACGGCGCATATCATTAACAATGCCAACGAAGTTCCGTTAAGTCCTAAAGACCTGCATCCCGCTTTTTACGGGTGTTTTGACTGGCACAGTTCGGTGCATGGGCACTGGATGCTGGTGAGGCTTTTAAAAACAAAACCTGATTTATCTGTTGCAAAAGACATTGAAAATATTCTCGACCATTCATTCACAAAAGAAAATCTTCAGACCGAAGCTGATTATTTTACAAAATATCAGCTGACGACTACTTTTGAACGTACATACGGCTGGGCGTGGCTGCTGAAGCTTGATGAGGAGCTGGTAACCTGGAACCACCCCAAGGCGAAGACCTGGCATCAGAATCTTAAGCCACTGACCGATAAAATTTTAGCGGCCTGGAAAACCTATCTGCCAAAACAGACCTATCCGAACAGGACCGGGGTTCATCCGAATACAGCCTTTGCCATGGCTTTTGCCATTGATTGGGCAAGAGCGACTGGTGATAAGGATTTTGAAAATCTACTTATAGAAAAAGCAAAATATTTTTATTTAAAAGACGAAAAAACGCCCGCATATCTTGAACCGGACGGCTCCGATTTCTTTTCGCCAAGTTTGGAAATTGCAGACCTGATGAGAAGGGTATTGCCACAGAAAGATTTTGTGCTTTGGCTCAACCGCTTTTATGAAAGACGAAGCCTGGAAAATATTGAAAAGATTCCTGTTGTGAGTGATCTCCGTGACTATCAGACGGTACATCTTGTAGGGCTTTCTTTTTCAAAAGCATGGTGTATGAAAGGCATTTCAAGATCCCTGCCGACCGGACATCCGCTTAAAGAAAATTTCCGGAAAACGGCCGATGTATTCCTGAATAATGGTCTTCCTCTTTTATTTCAGGGAAATTATGGCGGTGATCACTGGCTGGCCAGTTTTGCCGTTTATGCCCTGGAAAATTAACCGGGAATCACTCTTCCCGGTGGAGAATGAGGTATTCCCATGGGTTCATGTTGAGAATCATGGTTTCCGGTACCTGCTGATGCTTTCCCGTAAAAAGATTGGTATACATGCCGGTGTCAAATGAGGTGTCCAGCTGAACGAGCGCGGGATCATCGCTGAGATTCATGACGGCGAGAACTTTGTCACCTTCTTTTTCCCGTACCAAAGAAATGACCTGATCCATCCGGTCATTGATGATTCTTACCATTTCGCCACCGTATTTCCCGTTCCAAAGGGCGCGGTTTTTATGCTTTAAGTGAAAAAGGGTGGAGTACAAGGCCTCATTTTCATGGGCTTTCCATTCGATCGGATCCTTCTCGAAGAACTCCAGGGAGCGGTCTAGCCCTGCTTCCTGTCCGCTGTACACCAGGGGCATGCCATCCATGATTACAGTGAATACGGTAGCTGCTGCAAGAGCCTCTCCGAAATTACTGTACTGGTTGCCTTCCCAGGAATTTTTATCGTGATTATCCGTGAAGAGCATTCTGTAGGAATCATAAGGAAAACTTCCGACATCGTGCGCCATGTATTCGTAGAGCGCATTGGCGCCTTTTCCTCCTGTTGTAGCGAGTTTAAGCTTGTCCCAGAGCGACCAGGAATAAGTCATGTCAAATGATTTCCTGTAGAGGTCGCGCGATTCCCATTCGGCCAGCATAAAAACCGGTTTG
>JBMDXW010000029.1:0-2000 GCA_048594965.1 Chryseobacterium sp. | reverse complement strand
GATTTAGTTGAAATTCAGGACGGCAACCGGTTCAGATTTTTGGGCAGAATCGATCATGTCATCAACTCCGGAGGGGCAAAGATCTTTCCGGAACAACTGGAAGCACTGGTAAAAAAGGAGATTCCAAATGAAGTGGTCTTTCTGGGAGCAAAAGATGAAAGTTTGGGACAGAAATTGATTTTGGTTATTGAAGGAAGCAAATCTCAGGAGCTCATCAATAAAATTTCAGAAATGCATTTTGAAAAAAAATTCCATAAGCCGAAAGAGATTATTTTCGTTGAAAAAATACCAAGAACACCGAATGGGAAAGTTAACAGAAATGAATTAAAGAATATTCTGGTGATATAAATTTTTGAATCATGAAAGATTTTTCTAAAGAACTCAGCTTTAAGACTTCCCGTAGTAGTGGGGCAGGAGGGCAGAACGTCAATAAAGTTGAAACGTCTGTAACGGTGATGTGGAAAATCCAGGACTCCCTGTTTTTTAATGAAGATCAGAAAAATTTAATTCAAATAAAACTAAAGAACAGAGTCAATGCGGAAGGATTCTTGTTTTTAACGGTTTCTGAAACTAGAACGCAGCTGATGAATAAGGCCAAGGCCATTGAAAAGATTCTGGAACTGGTTGATAAATCACTGGTCATTCCTAAAAAGCGCCTCGCCACAAAACCTTTAAGATCACAGAAGCAGAAACGGCTTGACACCAAGAAGAAAATATCCGATAAAAAAGAAAACAGAAAATTCAGGTACTGATTCCGGACAAATCCAACGATCCATTGGATGTAGCTTAGTTCAATGTTATTTTTTTCTTTTACGTGCATAATTCAGTTTATTCATATATTTTTGCACAAAAAAATAATAGACTAATGATCAAGAAACTTATCGCAGCCGCATTTATTTCCGTATCGGCTTTTTCAGCTGCTCAGAAATTCTCAATTATTCCATCCGTAGGGTATGCGTGGAGAACTGCAAAAACGATTTCAGGACTTTCAAGGGAGGAAGAAGAATATGTAAAAGGCCTTAAAAGCGGAATGAATTTCGATATTTCGGCCTACTATCAGGTAAGCAACCTGGTGTCGGTAGGATTAAAATATTCCAATTACAGCGCATCCAGCGACGGCTATATTCTGGGCTATGTGAACAATATGCCGGTGTCTGTTCCGGTAACGACAAAAGACCAGATCAATTTTTACGGACCGGCTCTTATGATCTCCAACTTTGAAGAAGATACCAGACATAAAATGTTCATTGATATGGGATTGGGCGTTATTTCCTATTCCACTAAAACCGCAAATGTAAAAGGAACAGGCTCTAATTTAGGAGCAGAGCTTAATTTTGCGTATCAGTACCAGATCACAAAAAATATATTCATCGGTCCTAAACTCGGACTTACGGCAGGAACACTTACCAAAATGAAAATCAACGGCGTTACCTACGACTTTGATGATGATCAAAAAGAAGGTTTACACAGAGTTTCTTTAAGCGCAGCGGCTACATTCCGTTTTTAAGTTTTATCTTTGCAAAAAATAATTAAATGAGCAAACCGATTACTGAATTCATAGAAAAGTATTATCTGCACTTTAATGCAGCGGCATTGGTAGACGCTTCAAAAGGATATGTTGCGCATCTTAAGGATGGCGGAAAAATGATGATCACTTTGGCTGGAGCAATGTCTACGGCGGAATTAGGAAAAATCCTTGCTGAAATGATCCGTCAGGACAAAGTAGATTTTATCTCTTGTACGGGAGCCAATCTTGAAGAAGACCTGATGAACCTTGTAGCACATTCTCACTATGAAAGGGTGCCTCACTACAGAGATCTTACGCCACAGGAAGAATGGGATCTGCTGGAAAGAGGACTTAACAGGGTAACAGATACATGCATCCCTGAAGAAGAAGCTTTCAGAAGACTGCAGAAACACATCTATGAAATCTGGAAAGATGCCGACAACAAAGGAGAAAGATATTTCCCTCATGAATACATGTACAAAATGATCCTTTC
>JBMDXW010000289.1:0-2489 GCA_048594965.1 Chryseobacterium sp. | reverse complement strand
CTGACGAAAAAGTAAATTTCGTTTAAAATAAAAAATAGAATCCCGGGAATTGGTTTTTCCGGGATTCTTTTGTTAAAATCTCAATCACTAAAGCTCATCCTAAAATATTTCAGTTCGACAATATGTGATTTTATCTCAGTTTTAACTTCATATTTTCATTCAGTTCAAATATTTTAAATTTAAATCAAACCTTTTAAACTGTATCAGTTATATATTTTATCTCGGATTAAAATTAAAAGAAATAGTATTCACATTAAAAATTTAGTTATATCTTTATGATATCAAAATAATATCAAATTAAAAATTTATATCATGGAAAAAGTTTTAAAACCAATGTCGGGGTATCTTACTTTGGTAATCTGCCTTGTGCTTTTTGTAGCCTCCGTTTATTTCTTTATCACAGGAGTTGACACCAGCATCACCTTTGTCGTTCTGGCAATACTCTGTTTTATCCTGTCCTGTTTTTTCCTGAAAGGCTTAATGATCATCCAGCCGAATCACTCAAGAGTACTGAATTTTTTCGGTAAATATGTCGGGACGGTGAAAGAAAACGGACTGTTTTTTATCAATCCGCTGTATTCATCCCAAAAGATCAGTCTCCGTTCTGAAAACCTTCAGGGACAGACGCTGAAGGTAAATGACAAAATGGGAAATCCAATTGAAATCGCGGTAGTTATCGTATGGAAAGTTGGTGATACGTACAAAGCTGCTTTTGATGTTGAACGCTATACCGACTTTGTAAAAATGCAGAGCGAAGCTGCCGTTCGCCATCTGGCCATGAGCTTTCCTTATGATAATCTGGAAGATGACCACGCACCGATCACCCTGAGAGAAGGCGGAGACAAGATTAATGCAATCCTGGAGCAGGAACTTACGGAACGACTTTCAAAAGCAGGGATCACCATTCAGGAGGCCCGGATTTCTCACCTTGCTTATGCATCGGAAATCGCGGGTGCTATGCTTCAGAGACAACAGGCCACCGCAATTGTAGCAGCAAGAACCAAAATTGTGGAAGGTGCTGTCGGAATGGTAGATTTAGCCTTGAAGAAATTATCCGAAGAAAATATTGTTGAACTCGATGACGAAAGGAAAGCTGCCATGGTAAGCAATCTGATGGTTGTTCTTTGTGGTGAAAAAGCTGCAACACCGATTCTCAACGCAGGAACATTGTATAATTGATAAAGATCGGGTTTATAATTATACTAGAACAGACATCATAAGTGCTGTTTTACATTAAATAAAAATAAAAAATGAAGTCACAGAAAACTCAGAATTCTTCCGAAAACAAAAGCAAAAAATCTTTCGTCATAAGGATTGATGAGTCTACGTACAAACTTTTGGAAAAATGGGCAAATGATGAGTTTAGAAGTGTAAATGGACAGATTGAGTATCTGCTTCATCAAAGTTTAATGGATTCGGGCAGGAAAAAGAAACAATAATGTAGTGTTCACAACAGCGGTATCTACCGCCTTCATGAATCTTTTGATTTCTTTTTTAGTCCACAACTCTTTTAAATAAAGTAGATTATCCCTATAGTTTTTCTGGGCTTTTACGGACCATACTACTTTTTTCATCTATGTTTTTTCAAAAATATAAAAAACGCAGGAATAGATAAATAGATTGTTAAATAATAACAAAGCAGAGAATAATCTCTGCTTTATTTATTTTATACAACTTTGAAGCGTGTCTGCGCCGAAGTAGAATATTACCAGCCAGATGAGACCTTTTATGGTAAAAAAGGCAAATCCAGCCCAGCCAACCCGCTTGAACCACTTTTTAAACTTCGAATTACTTTCCTGTGAGCTTTCCATTTCTGACTGTCAAAAGATTATACAGCAAAGATAAGCATGTTTATAATTAGTCCAAATAAAAAAGTCGTTAAAAAAATTTAAATTTTGCAGTTCGCGTAATATTTTTAACTTTAGGGAAAACGAAAAGTAAATTTTTTATGTCTAAAAAAGTAAAAGATTTTGGGATCGAAAAAACGCTCAAAAATCTGGGAATTAAGGATGAAAATAAAGGGACTTCGACAGGGGGAAAATACTTTGCATCGGGGAAAGTGATAGAAAGCTATTCTCCCGTAGACGGAAATCTTATTGCTAAAGTTAAGACTTCAGGAGAATCCGACTACAACAAAGTACTGGAATCTGCTGAAAAGGCTTTTAAAGAATTCAGACTGATTCCCGCACCCAAAAGGGGAGAAATCGTACGGCAGCTCGGCCAGAAACTAAGACAGTACAAAAATGATCTGGGCAGGCTCGTTTCGTACGAAATGGGAAAATCTTTACAGGAAGGTTTGGGTGAAGTTCAGGAAATGATCGACATCTGCGATTTTGCGGTAGGCGTTTCCAGACAGCTTCACGGGTACACGATGCACTCGGAAAGACCGGGCCACAGAATGTACGAGCAATACCATCCGCTGGGAATCGTAGGAATCATTACCGCTTTCAACTTCCCGGTAGCGGTCTGGGCATGGAACACTGCTTTAG
>JBMDXW010000288.1:0-20045 GCA_048594965.1 Chryseobacterium sp. | reverse complement strand
AAGCTCCTGTAAGGTAAATTTGTGACCTTCAGAATCTTTTAACAAAGTCTCTTCATTTGTTGTGACAGAATTTTGTTCTGAGTTTTTAAAGACAATTTGTTCTGCTCTTCTGACAAAATTTTCATTTTGCGAAAAGGTTTTAAAATCAACATAAAATCTGTTTAATAAATCTTTATTTCTTCCGGCACGCAGCAATTGAAGGATCAGAATATCTCTATTCTTACCGGAAAAATCAGTTTTTATTGCTTTAAATAAATATTCTGCAAACTTTGCCCTGTCATTTCTCTCAGAAGCAGGCACCACCGTTTTGTGATAATCAATAATCATTTCAAAAAGAAGGGATAGTGTCTCAGCCTGTATTTTTTCTGCCTTAAAGAAATTTAAAATTTCGGTATACTTTTCATTTAAAAGATTGTTATTGCCTAGTCCTTTGATATCCCAGTAATCTAACCGTAATTTTGTGAATCTGTATTGATTTAAAAATGTATTACTGTAAATCTTGTCAACTGACATTTTTTTTTCATACTGACTTAAGAAATCCGCTCTTACCTGATAAAGCTTTTCATTAAGCTCCAGCACTTTCGTTAAGTTCTTTTGTTTAGTTGCTATAACTTTATCTGCACTAATTTTATCAAATGGTTTTTGTGTTTTTATATAGGCATAATACTCATTATAAAGATTCAGTCCGCCAAGGTTTTCTTTTTGTGACAGTGGTTTAAAGATATATTTGCCATTCAGATAAGAAATTTCTATATGATCTCCATTTTTAAGATATACTCCTGAATCATTCATTAAATTGTTGGCAATATGCACATATGAAAGATCATCATTTATGGGTACTTTTACGATATTATCATTCTCCACTTTATCAAAAAGTTCTGATTCTAAGAATTCGTTACTGATCCTCAATCCCAGGTGTTCACCGTTATTAACTTTAATTTTTATAACGGCACTATCGTTTTTTATGGTATGGTCGTTTGGTGCATTGTGCTTTATATCATTATTCTTCGAGCTACAAGAAATGAAAGATAAAATGAGAGATAAAATAAGAAGATGTTTCATGAGCAGATTGTGAGATAAATTGTGGACTGAAAATTAGTTAAAATTCAGTCCACAAAATGTTTTTTTAATATAAATCTTGTAACCTTTCGTACTTTTTACAAGAATCACAACAATATGTAACGCTGTTGGCACCATACTGGTTTATTTCGCCATTTTGTAGGTTACTGCTCAGGTAAGCCTGTCCCTGCTGTGCCTGGCTCATGGTCATTCCACCTGTATATGGAATTAATCCTGCAGAACCATCAGAATAGTGGGCCACAAGAGCACAAGTTCCTGCTCCGGCAACATTTTTCATTTCATTTCTCGAAAGTTTTCTTAAATTTTTCATTGTTTAGTAATTAAAATTAAAAATAGATTTTGTCATATAATCCCTGACATGGGTGGTTTGCTGATCAGCCTGATATCTTTATTCCTTTTGTACTGTACACATACAAAAAATAGAGATCTCGTTTTTGTGATTGCAAAGTTGAAGTGGTGTAATAGAAATTGCAAATTAGACTCCTCGAAATTGATCAATTTCGGATCGGTAGAATACTGTTTTGGTAAAAATCCAGCTATTTAAAAGTTTTTTAAAGTATTTAATTAATAAAATTTCAAAAAATGTATTTTTGCAGTTCATAATTCACAATGGTTAGATTCTATTATATCTTTTTAATTTTTAGTTTTCAGAGTTTCTTTTCGCAGAGTATAAATAATTTTCATATCCCCGACTCCTTAAGGACAAAAAATTATGAGCAACTAAAAAAATCATACGATAAAGTTTTCAGAATAGATAATGACAAGGCTGAGCTGTACGCAAACGTGATTTTATTAAAAGGTAAGCAGGAAAATAATAAGCCTTATATATATGAAGGATATTATAAGATTGCTCACACCAAGGGCTTAAAATCTGAGAACGGACACGTTTTTGCTGATTCTTTGATACAACTCACCAAAGATCTCAATGACAAAGATTATCCGGCAAAAGCGTATATTATTAAAGGAATTCTGTACAACTACGAATGGGAATATGCAAAAGCTTTAGATCAGTATATTCTCGCTCAGAAACTTTCTAAGAATAAAAACAATGATCAGTTTTATTATCTGAAGAAATTAATAGGAATTTTAAAAACGGCTACTGAAGAGAACGAAGAAGCTTTGCCTCTTTTCCACGAGTACTATATTTATCAGAAAAACAAACTTCAATCTGGGGACAAGGATGTTAAAAGCTACATAGGATCCATATTCTCTTTGGCGAACTGCTATAATAAAAACAAAGAATACAGGAAAGCATTATCCTACATTAATCTGGGAATTGCTGAATGCAGACGCTTCAACGACTACACACACTATCCGTATTTTATCTCCGGAACCGGTATTGCTAATTACTATTTGAAAAATTACTCAAAAGCTGAAGAAAATCATCTTAAAGCTGAAAAAAACTTTAGAAAGAATAACGATTACGGAAATCTTGCTATCACCTATTATTTTCTTGGTAAAATAAACTATGATATAAAAAAGGAAGAAAAAGCGGTAAAATACTTTATAAAAGCAGATTCTGTACTTGCATTTTCAAAAGAGTTTTATCCGATCACCAGAGATGGATATGAGATATTAATTGATTATTACAAAAAAACCGGTGACAAGGAAAACCAGCTTAAATATATTGACAAACTTTTTTTCGCAGATGATTTCATCAATAAAAGCAAACAATATTTATCGAAAGAAATTTATAAAAAGTACGATACTCCTATTCTATTAGAACAAAAAGAAGAACTCATCAACGATCTCAATAATAAAACCTCTGCCCTTTACATAGGATTACTTTTCGGTATATTCATCATTTTTATCTTACTATTTTTATTCTTCAAAAACAGAAATAAGATCAGAGCCTATCAAAAGCAGGCCGAAATTTTATTGGCAAAACCACAGGATCATTATTCTGAGGAAAGAAAACCCGAAGAATTGGCTATACCAAATATGATAAAACCTGAAGAAGAAAAAGTGAAAAATGGAATTCCTGCCGGTATACTGATTGATATACAGACAAAGCTTACTGAATTCGAAATAAAAAAAGGATACTTAAAAAAGAACATTACAGTAGAAAGTCTCGCCAAAGAGCTTGAAACCAATCGGGACTATCTTTCTAAATCGGTGAACGAACTGAAAGGCAAAAATTTCTCCCAATATTTAAATGAACTACGCATCAATTATATCATACCGGAGTTACAAGCCAATGAGAGACTGAGAAAATATACTATTTCGGCAATAGCTGAAGAAATAGGCTTTAATACTTCAGAATCATTTTCAAATGCATTTAAGAAAATTACAGGTACTCTTCCTTCTTATTATATCAAAATCATAAATGAAAAGATAAATACAAATCCCTGATTATCAATGTAAGCCACTTAAAAAGAATACGATATTTATCAATTTCGACAATGAAGCTTATGATAATTTCAAAAATTAGAAGTTTATTTGCGGCGCAATTAAAATCTTATAAAACAATGAACAGACAACAAGAAATCGGAAAAAAGCTTTCTTTAAAGAAAATACAAATTACCAGATTAAATGTCATCAGAGGAGGCGATAATGGTGATGTTGATACAAAAACAAATGGTGATACTACAACGAGCAGCAAATGCCCTACAAAGAACATCTCACAATTACCGCCTGTCGTAATTTTGGGTAGCGATGACGGAAGCAGCGGAAGCGATGGCGCACCTAAAACCCGTCCCAAATAATTTTGAAATGAATATGATTATTGATTAAATGAAAAGAAAAAAAAGATTTTTAAGCTTTTTATTTTTACTGGCTTTATCATTTTGTTTTTCTCAAAAATTGTATTTTAAGAAAATAGAACTAGAAAATCCAGCATTTGAAAGCAAGCTCCTGTTAATCAACAAGGAGCTTATTGTACATTATAAGGAATCTGATTCGCTTAAATATTTCGACAATTACGTAAGATTCCTGATTGTTGACAAAAAGTATGATGAAGCTTTAAAAATAATTAAACAAATCCGTAACATTTATAAAAGATCATATCCCGACTATTCATTAATCGCAGGAATCCAATTTGAAATGTATGCTTCCGCTAAAAAAGCAGAAACTAAAAAAGGGGATTTTACAACTGAATATACCAAAACATTTGAAAAAAAATACAATGAACTTCCACTTATATCTAAAATGTTTGTTCCAGATTCTTTTAAATATAAAGAGGGGTTTAATAAAAATGAAGTCAAGAGAATTTTAAAAGAAAGTATTGTTGAAGACAGCATCTCAATTAAAGATGCCGTGCTGCTGAGCCGGCATTATAATTATTATAAACTTGTAGAAGAAAGCTTTCCTATTGCTTTACCGTTATTAAAAAAACTGGAAAATAATGATTTTACTATTGCAGATAGTATTGTTGTCAAAACAAAAAAAGGCAATGAAATCAGTCTTCATTATGTAAGATCCAAAAAAAATGCACAGCCGCTTCCGAGTATTCTACAATTTACAACATATTTGCGTAAAACAAAATATCACCTCAATGCTGCAAAAATAAATGCCGAAAGAGGTTACAATATCGTTATCGCTTACAGCAGGGGAATATATTTAAGCAACAGCCAGCTTTCGCCTTTTGAGTTTGAAGTTGAAGATGTAAACGAGATAATAGACTGGATCGTAAAACAATCCTGGAGCGATGGCAAAGTAGGAATGATCGGGGGAAGTTATGACGGATTCAGTCAATGGGCAGCGGCCAAGAATCCCCATCCCTCACTTAAAACCATTATCCCTTCCGCGTCTGTAGGCTTTGGAATCGATTTCCCGATGTACAACAATTGCTTCAGCCCCTATATGCTACGATGGCTGGCCTTCGCCCAAAAAAACACAGACAGTGAAATATTTAATGATGAAAAAAAGTGGATTTCAATATACAATACATACTATAAAAGCGGAGTAGCATTTAATAAACTGGACAGCATATATGGCCAGAAAAATTCTGTTTTTCAGAAATGGCTGAAACATCCGTCTTTTGATAAATATTGGCAATCTAAAATTCCTCATAAAAGAGATTATTCTAAAATTAACATTCCTGTTCTTACATTTACGGGATATTATGATGCAGACCAAAGAGGTGCCCTGTATTATTATAATGAACATCTAAAACATAATAAAAAAGCCAACCATTACCTTGTAATAGGACCCTACAGCCACAGCGGGGTAGTCTCTGGCGTAGACGAAGAATACAAAGGGTACAAAATAGACTCAGTAGCCAACATTAATATAGAAAACATCTCTTATCAGTGGTTTGATTTTATTTTAAAAGGAAAGAAAAGACCTGACTTTTTAAAAAATAAAGTAAACTACCAGATCATGGGTTCAAATCAGTGGAAAAGTGTCGAAAGTATTGATAAGATCAGTAATGACAGACTGAAATTATTTTTGAATGATTCAAAATTACAAACTGCCAAACCCAAGAAAAATTATATCGTACAAAAAATAGATTTTTCAAAAAGAGAAGATACACTGACAAATTTCGACAGTGAAAAAATACTCGACAGCATTATTTTTGCAGGCGATTTGAAAGATAAGCTTGTTTTTGAAAGTGAGATATTTAATGCTCCGTTTGAAATAAACGGAAGTTTTACCGGAGTTCTAAAGGCAGCCATCAACAAAAAAGATATGGATATTACCATGACGATGTATGAAAAGCTCGCTAACGGTCAATATTTTAAACTTTCACATGAATATTTTGCCCGGGCAAGCTATGCAAAGGACAATACCAGAAGAAAATTATTGATACCTGATACCATAGAGAAAATTCCTGTTCACAATACATTTTTTACCAGTCGGAAAATAAATAAAGGAAGTAAACTCATTGTCACCTTGGGAATAAGGAAAAACCCTGATGTACAAATCAACTATGGTACCGGGAAAGATGTGAGTGAAGAGACGATAAAAGATGCAAAAAAACCACTTGAAGTGAAATGGTACAATGACAGTTATATAGAAATACCTGTTTTTAAAGAAAAATAATCATGTCTCAGTTTCCCTATCGTTTTTTCAATGAGTTTGTATTTCGTACTCCTACTTTTTCACATCAAAATTTTATACGAAAACTAACCGGTTCACATCTATCGGATCAGACTTTTAATGACATCTGCAGTGATTCTGCCTTTCAGGAGGCAATATATCTGGCCTCTCCTGATCTTTATAACGAGCTTAAACAATATCTCTGCTCATCCGGAAATCACCCGAATAAAAAGTTTAGGAATTCCATTATAAAATATTACAGCAGGATGAGTTCCAGATGTACTCCATTTGGATTATTTGCTGCCGTTGGAATAGCTAAATTCGCCGATGATCAAGATCAGCATTCCATACAAAATACAATTGTAAGAGATACGAAGCTTGATATGCTTTTTTTAGCCTCGCTGGCCAAAACTTTAGAAAGTAACAAAAAGATCAAAGAAAAATTTTTATATTTTCCAAATAACAGTATTTATAAAGTCGGAAAGAGAATAAGATATGTAGAATACCATTTTGTCAATAATAAAAGAGAATACATCATATCCTCCGCTGAGCTCACCGGAGAATTATCGGAAATACTATATTTTTCCAAAAATGGAAGAACAATTAAAGAGATCTCTGATTTCCTGATCGGTCCTGAAATCTCATACCACGAAGCCAGACAATTCGTTGATGAGCTTATTGAAAACCAGGTACTGGTCAGCATGCTAGAACCTAATGTATCCGGAAAAGATTATCTTGATATCATTATTTCTACTCTAAAATCCCTAGAAGCAAAAGAAGAACTTCATATTCTTCTTGAAATAAAAAATAAACTTAATGATGTTGACCAAATCATAGGAAATACCAAGCAAGCCTATGAAGTCATTGAGAATTTGATTAAAACTTTAGTCGCGAATTATGATAAAAAATACCTCTTCCAGACGGATTCTTATCTTGAAGGTAACTTTTCTCTACAAAAAAAACATCAAAAGAATATCGAAAAAGGAATACGTTTTTTAAATAAGATCACAGCAAAAAACAGGGAGAGCTATTTAGAAATTTTCAAAAAAAAATTTTCAGATCGGTTTGACACCCGTGAGATGCCTCTGTCGTATATCATGGATACGGAAATAGGCATCGGTTACGGACCGCACATACCACAGGGCATCCATGAGTATTTAGATGATATCAATATATTTTCAAAAAAGAAAAAAGATCAGAATTTCCATTGTACTTTAAGTCCATTTCAAATGCTACTTAATGAGAAGGTACAAGACGCGATGCGAAACAGTTATTCTACAATACATATTTCAGACCAAGATCTTCTAGATTTGAATGAGAACTGGCATGATCTTCCACCAACGATATCAGTAATGGCGGAATATGTTTCCATTGAAAATTCCCGGAAGTTATTTATAAGCAGCTGTGGAGGAAGTAGTGCGACTCAGCTTTTAGGGCGATTTTGCTCAGAAAAATCAAATGTGCAGCTGTTCACAAAAAAAATTGCTGATAAAGAAGACGAATTGCAAAACGACCATATTATAGCGGAAATCATTCATTTACCTGAATCAAGGGTTGGAAATGTAATCCGCAGACCTCATCTGCGAAATTATGAAATACCTTATCTGGCTCAATCTCTTTTACCGGAATCACAACAAATCCCGATAGAAGACCTGCTGGTTTCAGTAAAAGATGACCAGGTTGTTTTGCGATCCAAAAAGCTTAATAGAGAGGTAATGCCTTATCTAAGTAATGCTCATAATTATGGAAACAACACACTACCGCTTTACAACTTTCTTTGTGATTTGCAGGCACAGGGATGCAGGAAGGCATTATATTTTGACTGGGGAGGATTAAATACTTTATATAGATTCTTACCAAGAGTTGAATACGAAAATATGATCATATCAAAAGCTCAATGGAGGATTTCACATAAAGATACTTATCCAATGGAACATCTGACGGATAATGTCGTTAAATTATTAGCGGAATTCGGAATCTGGAGAAATTCACTCCAAATTCCCCAGTGGGTGCAATGGGTGAAATCTGATCATATTTTACCACTCAATCTTGAAAATTATGATATGGTAAAGCTTTTTTTAACCACAGTCAAAAGTGAAAAATCAATACAGATTGAAGAGTATTTATATGATCAGAATGATGAATTCAAAAGAGAATTTATCTTTGCGCTTCACCAAAGAAAATAACGTACCATGAATAAAAGAATATTTATCCCTGGAGATGAATGGCTCTATTTTAAAATTTATACCGGTGTAAAAACAGCAGATTTAGTCTTAACAGATGCGATAAAACCCTTAGTAGAAGATTTGATGGAGAAAAAGTTTATTCTGAAATGGTTTTTCATACGGTATCAGGACCCCAAAACTCATTTAAGGATTCGCTTAAGAATTTCTGAATCAAAATACTATACAGAAATACTTAATCAAATCAATATTTTATTACAGCCATTTATTGACAGTGGAGAAATATCAACTTTGGTGATCGATTCTTATCAAAGGGAAATCGAAAGGTATGGATGCACGACGATTGAAGAAGCAGAAACATTATTTCAAATCAATAGCGAGTTTGTTTTGAATTTTCTTGATTATAATGACGAAGAAAAAATCATTACGAATATTTACTTTATAGATCAGATTCTCAATTTAATAGATCTTAATATTTTTAAAAAGACAGATTGGATCAGTGAGTTTAATAACGGATTCAAAATAGAATTCTATGCCGATAAAAATCTAAATAGGCAGTTGGATAAAAAGTACAGAATGATTAAACAAAAGCTTTCGAGTTTTCTGTGCAACGACGAATATCTTAAAGAAAGAAACGAAATTTCTCTTTATATCCAAAGGATGAAAAGCACGTTAGTAATTATTACGGATCTCCAAAAAAATATTTCTGAAGAACAAAAACGGTCTTTTTTTCAAAGCCTGTTTCACATGAATATAAACAGGCATTTCATTTCTAGTCAGCGTGTATTTGAAATGATCATTTATGATTATATGGTGAGATATTACAAAACCCTTTTATTTCACAGCTGTTCAACAGAAAAGCAAAATCAGCAATAATATTTATATAATTTACGAATAAACAGATATTTATAGCCTAAAATAAAAAAAGGCTGCCATATTTAATGGCAGCCCCTTCATTAGAAGTTATTATAATTTATTTTGCTTTAAAATACACTCTTCTATTAGCTCTGTTTTTCCATTCAGGACATTTTGAAGCCGGGTCGCACTCAGGGTATTTAAGGTCTCTTTTTCCGTTACCCATAGCATCAAGCTTACCAGACTGGACACCGTTCTGAATTAAATAGTTTTTTACATTCGTTGCTCTTTTCTCAGATAATTTCTGGTTGTAAGCATCAGTTCCTCTTGTATCGGTAGCTCCTACAACAGTGTATGAACCGTCTGATGAATTGATATAGCTTACGGCATTATTCAGGATCGGCGTGTTTGAAGGCAAGATTCTGTCTGAATTAAGATCAAACTCAATTCCTTCCAGTTTTGTTTCTGTTTCAGATACAGCTCCCTGGCCTTGTGTCTGGTCAGGACATCCGTTGTTTTCAACGCTTCCCGGAACCGTTACACATTTATCATAAAGATCGATTACTCCGTCTAAATCCACATCCAATGCTACACCGGAACCATCTACTCTTGCACCTGCAGGAGTATCAAGCTGTCTGTCCCAATCATCGCAAACGCCATCATTATCAGCATCTCCGTTTTTGCAAACCACAAGATCCGTGATTTTGGATTCCAGTACATTTATCTTATAATAAGCTTCCTGTAAAGGATCATGCCACATCAGGTGAGACTCGTGTTTACCTAAATTAACGGTAAGACCTAAAGTTGTGTTGATGAAGTTATCGGAACTCTTATTGTTTCTTCTGTTGATGACACTATTGTTATTACCTCCACCATCAAAGGTATCATCGGTAGTTACCACATACATTACTCTTCCTTCAAGATCTAATCGGTTGCTGATCTTATATTTTAAACCGGCTCCCGCCTGACCGAATAAAGATCCGAACTTAAATGGTTTAACCTCCTTGGTCATTCTTTGCCCGGTTTCATCTTTAAGATAAGCTCTGTATGCTAAAGTACCGATACCTGCATATCCGTGTAACGCCCATCTGAATGGCGACTTATTGTCAACTCTTCTTAGTAAGTTTGAGAAATTGATATCTCCTAAAATAGAGATCGCATCGTATTGTGTTCTTGCTCCGTATTGCATATTAGCCGAAGCATTTGCAGGTGCCGCATCTTTTGTATTGAAATATCCCTGTCTTGTTTCACCACGGTCGTATTGTAATTTTAAACCGAATGCATGAGTAATTGCTTTATCAACACTTACATAAGCTGAATAACCAAACAGATCTTTTCCAGCATTTTTACTGGTTTTAATAGAAATAAGATCCGCGCTCTGCATTAAAGGAACACCAGCACCGAATGAAATTGACCAGTCATTGAATCTTTTTGAAGAATTGGTGAATGGCTGTACATCGGCAGATCCTGAAGAAAAAGTGTTAGGATATTGCGTATTGTTCATTACCTGAAGCGAATCCTGGGCAAAAAGGCATGTGGGTAATGCGATCGCCAACGATAAGATTGATAGTTTTGATTTCATATTTTTTTTTTTTTAATGTTTCTTTAAGAAAAGCTGTTTCTTTCATTTCACATAAATCCGATTTTAAAGTTTCAGCTTGTGCTCATCATTATTCAATTATTATACCATTTACAGATTTAAGGAGCATTAAGGAGGCTTCAGAATGGTATTGAGAAGTCAGAAATTCAAAAAATATGGTACCTAAATCTTATTGCTTATCAGTGATTTATCTTATTATTATGCTTAGCATATTAATTTACAATTCATTTTAATTTAATTGGCATTTAAGCATAAAATTAAACTACACAGCGTGGATTTTAAAGTATTCTATACTTTAAAAACTAAATTTTGGATAAAAAAATAAATAAGTAACGCAGTGTACACTTTATTTAAGAAATTAACAATTTTTAAATACAACCATATTAATATTTGTTAAAGCTAAATTCACAAATATTTATTATTACTTATAAATTATCTATTAAATATTTAAAATCTCTTCAGGATCAAAATTATTTACCGATATGCGCCGGCCAATGCCTGGGAAATAGATGTAATTTTTTTTTTTACATTTGTTCACAGGAAAATATAAAAATTGTTTTTTCGTTTGTACTTACAGACCATCCAATTTATAAAAGCATTAAAATCGCCTTATGAAAAAAATAATTCTACTATTTACATGTTTGTTGGGGATCTCGGCTTTCTCACAAATTAAAGTGCTGAAAAATGAAAGTGTAGTGGAAATCGGTAAAGATAATTCCGTAGGTTTATATAAAAAAGACGATAAATTTACCATCAATTACCAGGATCTTAATACCGCTAATCTCAATACATTCCGGTCATTCTCGTTTCAGAATCTCAACAAAGATGTGTCGGGATTGTATGAGCTGATCACCAACGGATTTGTAGACCTGCCTTCCAGCAACATTATTCTGGAACTTCCCAATGACATCGTTGAGCTTCATTTTGAGAGAAATTTCGGACAGCCGACGGTTCAGTTTATTCAATACATCAATAAAAACAGGAAATATGTAGGGAAATCCCAGTTTCTGAATAAAAAGCAGGTGGACAAGATCTTCGGAAGATTAAACGGAAAGATGGCTCAGTACGAAAAACCTGAGGCTCCGAATAACAGTAATGCAACGGCCAGGACCTCCAATCCGGAAAGAAAACCAAAGAAATAATCGATTATATAAATATTAACCGGGCTCATTCAACGAATGAGCTTTTTTATTTTTACTTTTGCAAAAAGATCATTTGTCATTATGTCTCTTCAGATAAACCATTTAACCAAAAAATTCGGTGAGCAGACCGCACTGAGCAACATCAATATCTCCATCGATAAAAATGAAATCATAGGACTTCTGGGGCCAAACGGTGCCGGAAAATCAACCTTGATGAAATCAATCGTCGGTGCCTTAAAAATTGATGAAGGAGAAATAATTTTCAATGGTAAAAATATTACCGAACACGAAACAGACAGCAAAAAGAATATCGGTTTCCTTCCCGAAAACAACCCGCTTTACCTGGAGATGTTTGTAAAAGAATATCTTCAGTTTGTGGCCAACATTCACCATATTCCGGCATCCAGAGTCGATGAAGTGATCGAACTGGTAGGAATTACCCCCGAAAAGACAAAGAAAATCGGACAACTCTCGAAAGGATATAAACAGAGAGTCGGTCTTGCCCAGGCCATTCTCCATCAACCTGATCTTCTTATCCTCGACGAGCCTACCAACGGGCTGGATCCTAACCAGATCATCGAAATCAGAAATGTGGTGAAGGAAATCGGCCGGCAAAAGACGGTATTGCTTTCCACCCACATCATGCAGGAGGTAGAGGCGCTTTGTTCACGGGTGATCCTCATCCATAAAGGAAATATTCTGCAGGACTGCCCTATTGAAGAATTTAAAGGTAAATTCGAAAATCTTGAGAAAGCATTTGCTTATTATACCCAGTCGGTATCCGCGGAAACGGACCTGTAATTGGCTTTAAATTTGATACATTTCAGGACCAACCACTAATATTTATCATCATGATTAAAAAAATTCTAATGGCAGCAGTCTGTATAGCAAATATCAGCATGATCAGTGCTAAAAGTACTTATGAAAACAAGTACAACGGAGGTCCTGAAACCGAAATTACACAGCAGGTTCCGAAATCTGTCATTATCAAAACACAGAAGTTCAAAGTAAGAATTGATAAACAGCCCAACGGCAACTATCTTTACCAATCATGGCCGGCAAAAGGTAAGATCACTTCAAAACCCAGCATGATCATCAGCGACGGAGAGCTTATTCAGGACGGATCCGGCGGGAATTACTACTTTGAATTCCACAATGAAGGATACACTTATAAAGTATGGAGAAATTACCTGACCGATTCTCCCAAGAAAGCTCCTTATACGCTTACTGTAGAAGACCAGGATGGAAAGACCGTCGTCAGTCAGGACGGAACATTCGTAAAAAGCTAAGATGCAAAACTCTCATTTAAAGTGAGAGTTTTTTTATGCTCCTGACTGCTTGGCCAGATAAAAATTGCTTTCATTAAAACTTTCTTTTGCCGCCTCATACCCGATCCTGAAAATCTTTTCCAGTCGGTCTTTTCTTCTCTCAAAGGTTCCGTAGGTGGAGAGTTCCTGGGAAGAAATAAACCAGTCACAATACTCAAATTTTATTTTCTCTATCCGATACGAAAGTAGGTCGTAAGAACGGGAAACAATGGCTTTAATCGATTTCAGATCATCAATCTTGATGTCATGGGGCGGCGAAACAAAAACGCCGATCAGCTTATCGCACTCGTCCCTGATGATATCGGCCGGAAAATTGTTCAGCACGCCTCCGTCACAATACATTTCATCATTAATAATATAGGGTGTGGTGATTCCCGGTATGGAGCAGGAAGCAATAATGGCATCTACTACTTTAAAATCCTGATCAAAAATCTTTTCCGTTCCGTTCACCAGTTCAGTAGCCACAATTTTTACTTCTTTATCCAGATCACTCAGCTTCATATCTCCGAAAATAGGATTGAGATAGTTCCTGAAAATAACAGAAGAAACCAGCCCCGGCTGATTGAAGGCAAAATGTTTCCAATTGAAAAAATAGACGGAATTGAAGAATTCCAGGATCTCCTCAGGAGATTTTCCGACCGCATACATTGAACCTACGATGGAACCGGCGCTGCAGCATGACAGCACATCCACTTCGATATTCTTTTCCTTGAGAAATTTCAAAACTCCGGCATGCGCGATCCCCTTCGTTCCGCCACCTGATAAAACAAGTCCTATTTTTTCAAAATTCATTGAATAAATGTAAGAAAATACCACAAAATAGAAAGTCTGTTTTTACTAATTTTTTGTTAAATAGATACAAATTGAAGTTATACCCGAAAAATGCATCATGGGAATATTTCATCAGCGACTGATCTGAAGATAATTTAAAAATTTAATGTAATAAATGAAGTTATTCTAAAAGTGCGGATAGCCGGCTTCTTTAAGTTTTTTACTCATTATTTAAAAGCGTAATACGTAAAGCCATCATTTTAGTTGCACTTCACGGAGTAAAAAACTTCACCTGTTCTTTTTGACACTAAAAAAAAGCTGCCCCGATTCTTAGGACAGCCACTTTACTTCTTTTATTTAATTATTGATGTATTTCTCGAATATCCTGGAAAAATCTTTCTGAATATATTTATCAAAACTGGTGGTATTCCACGCAAAAATATATTCGTTAATCGTTCTCAGTTCCTGGCTTTTCGATACGTTTTCCTGTTTTCCGGAGGCAACAGTCGTAATGGCTTTCTGTAGACTGTCATTTGAAAAATTTAGCAGCGACTGGTTGTGATGCACCACCTGCTGAATGGCAAGAAGTGCCTTGTAAAGATCTTTCAGCTGATCGATCTGGCTTTTCGTCACGCTGATCATTAACGGTACATTCCCTATATTGAAGGAAATCTCAACATCAAGATCTATCGTTCCTGCCGTCTGTAGGGCAATATTTGAGAAAGGAAACTGGTAATATTCGTATCTTCTCAATACCCGTTTTTTGTCCAGCGCGCTGGCACCGTCAATATGGATCAATGCTCTGTTGGTAAAGCAATATTCATCTCTTTTGGATTTGATGAGGAAGAAAATCTTTTCATTGTCTTCCGATAAAATGTAATCGTCAGAATCTACTTTATCATAATCAAGAGAAGGAATGATTTTACCGATATCCCCTAGTCCTAAGGCTTCTGCAGCTAATTTTTTGAACATAATTTATTTTGATTTGTTTGCATTTTGTTTATGGAATAAAATTAACAAAATATGTGAGATCAGCATAAAAATCATTGATAAAAAAGAAAACCACAGACGAAATCTGTGGTTTAAAATATCTAAGCGTATGAATTTTATTAAATATGAATCACCTCACCATAAGCAGCAGCAGCAGCTTCCATAATAGCTTCTGATACTGTTGGATGCGGGTGAATTGATTTGATGATCTCGTGACCGGTAGTTTCCAGTTTTCTCGCAACAACGGCTTCTGCAACCATATCGGTAACGCCTTCACCAATCATATGACATCCTAGCCACTCGCCATATTTAGCGTCGAAAATTACTTTGATGAAACCATCGGTATTTCCGTTGGCCGTCGCTTTTCCACTTGCAGAAAGAGGGAATTTTCCAACTTTGATCTCGTATCCTTTTTCCTTCGCCTGTTTTTCAGTCAGACCTACGGAAGCTACTTCAGGGTGACAGTATGTACATCCGGGAATATTGCCATAATCGATCTTCTCAACATGCATTCCCTTGATTTTCTCTACACAGGTAATTCCTTCAGCAGAAGCTACGTGTGCCAAAGCCTGTGTCGGAATGAGGTCTCCGATCGCGTAATACCCTGGAACTGAAGTTTCGTACCATTCGTTTACCAAAACTCTTCCTTTATCTGTCTGGATTCCTACTTCTTCAAGACCGATATTCTCGATATTGGCAGCAATTCCTACCGCTGACAACAGGATATCAGCTTCCAGCGTGATGTTTCCTTTAGCCGTTTTTACGGTCGCTTTTACGCCTTCACCGCTGGTATCCACACTTTCGACAGAAGCGTTGGTCATGATCTCGATTCCTGATTTCTTTAAAGATTTCTCCAGGTGTTTAGAGATTTCCTCATCTTCTACCGGAACGATGTTTGGCATAAATTCTACAACCGTTACCTTTGTTCCCATGGTATTATAGAAGTCGGCAAACTCTACCCCGATCGCCCCAGAACCTACAACGATCATCGATTTCGGCTGCTCAGGAAGAGATAATGCCTGTCTGTATCCTATTACTTTTTTACCATCCTGAGGAAGGTTCGGCAATTCTCTTGAACGGGCACCTGTCGCGATGATAATATGCGTTCCTGTATATTCGGTTACTTTCCCTTCCTTGTCGGTAACGGAAACTTTTTTACCTTTCTGAACTTTAGCGGTTCCTAAAATGACATCGATCTTATTCTTTTTCATTAAGAACTCGATTCCTTTACTCATTTTGTTGGCTACCCCACGGCTTCTCTGAATAACGTTTGGAAATTCAAAACTACCTTCCACTTTATTTAATCCGTAATCTTCCGCGTGATTGATATAATGAAAAACCTGAGCAGACTTCAGTAAAGCCTTCGTAGGAATACATCCCCAGTTCAGGCAGATTCCTCCTAAGCTTTCTTTCTCGATAATTGCGGTTTTGAAACCCAATTGTGCCGCTCTGATTGCAGTAACGTATCCACCGGGACCACTTCCGATGACAATAATATCGTAATTCATTAGTTTAAAATTTTTATGCGAATTTAAGGAAAAATATTGGATGTTCCACGTTTCTTGCGGTGTAACTGTGATCTGAGAAAGGAGTTTGCCAACAAAAAAAAGAACACCGGAGCGTTCTCTTTTTTGGTACGTTTTTGTTTTCGAAATAAAGATCATTATGACTGATCCATTCATCTTGCTGCTCTCAGCAATCTTTTTTCGTTTCTGTATCTTTCATTTAAGGCTTTAAGCTGATCACTCTTCATTCTTTTGGTTGCCAGCGGATGATTGAGAATCATCCTTTTTTCCTCATTGTATTTCTTATCAAGCTCCCTTGCTTTATCGTTATAAAGCTGGCTCTTTGAAGGGTGAGGCGGAGCAGGCGGACGTCTTTGCGAAAATCCCGTTGAAGACAAACCGACTATTAAGATTGCTGATATAAAAAACTTTTTCATGACATTCTATTTTTGAATGATGTGAATCATTCAGGTTCAAATAGATATTTACATATTTCATACCAAAACAAATCAGCAGTTTTCAGAGGTCATTCACTTTTTATAAGCTACTCTCCATACGATTCCACTTACATCATCCGCAACCAGCAATGATCCGTCTGCAAGCTGCAAAACACCCACAGGTCTTCCATACACATCTCCTTTGGCTTCATTAGCGATAAATCCCGTAAGAAATGGCTGATAAGGTCCTGAAGCTTTACCGTTAGCAAAAGGAACGAATGCTACCTGATAACCGACCAGTGACGAACGGTTCCATGATCCGTGCTGTCCTATGAAAGCACCGTTTTTATATTTTTCCGGGAACTGACTGCCTGTATAAAATGTGAGTCCTAAAGATGCAGTGTGACTTCCCAGCGGCACATCAGGAACAATAGTTTTTGCCACGAGATCCGGTTTTTCTCCTTTTCGTCTCGGATCTTCGTTTTTTCCGAAATAAGCGTAAGGCCAGCCATAAAAAGCGTTCTGCTTTACACTGGTCAGATAATCGGGAACCAGCTCGTCGCCCAGTTCATCCCTTTCATTCACCACCGTCCAGAGTTCGCCTGTTACTGGGTTCCAGCTCATTCCAACCGGATTTCTCAAACCTCCTGCGTAGATCTTTTCGCCGCTTCCGTCAGGATTAACTTCAAGAATATTGGCTCTGCGTGCTTCATTTTCCATTCCGTTCTCGCCAACATTACTTCCGGATCCTACACTGATGTAAATTTTAGACTGATCTTTATTGGCAATTAAATTTCTCGTCCAGTGGTTATTATATCCGCCGGCAGGAAGGCTCACGATCTTTTTTCCCGTTTCTGTAATTTTTGTCTGCCCTGTTTTATAAGAATACACCCAAAGCCCATCGGTATTGGCTACGTAAAATTTATCTTTTATAATAAGCATTCCGTAAGGTTGGTTCAGCTTATCCAGAAATACGGAAGACGACTCTGGAACGCCGTCTTTATTCGCATCCCGGTACAAAATGATCCTGTTGGCCGATTTTCCTCCGACTTCAGCATCGCTTTTTCCGCTGATGTCATTTTTCACTTTTTCAGTTGCCGAACGTTCCGAGTTGGAAAGAACGACAAAAACATCCCCATTTTCAGCCTGGATCATATTTCTTGGGCTTTTTATGTTATCGGCAAATCGCGTTACCGTGAATCCCTCCGGGGCTATCGGTGTCTTACCTGCCGGCCAGCCGATCACATTGCTGAATTTATTTTTGGAATTTTTCTCGTCGGGAGCGGGTAATTTCAAAGTGTCTGTTTCTGTGACAACCTCTTTTCCGGTTGTGGTGCTTTCCTTTTTATTTTCTTTACAGCTGAAAAAGATCAGTGCAAAAGCAGGGAGAAGATAATTTTTCATAGATTTAAGTGATAATGGTTGGTAACTGGCTTGCAAAAAGTATTCCTTAAGAATCTGCAATCCTCCTGGCTTTTTAGAATGTATTATTATATAAAATAAAATCAGCTGACTACAAAAGCCTTCAATTCGGCCAATTTTCCGTCTTCAAATCTCCAGATGTCACAATATTCATATCTGATCCACTCCGAATTTTCGTTTAGTAAACTGATGGTTCCCATAGCGGTCAGATAGTTCCCTTCTTCAATCATTAAAGCAACTTCAAACTTTGGAGGCTCTTTGTATGCTTCATTCATATAGGCTCTTACCTCATCAATTCCGTTAAGCATACGGTCGCCAACAAAAGTCCAGCGGGTATCTTTTGTACAAAAGTTTAAAAATCCTTCGTGGTCGCCCGCAGCAATACAGGCATTCGCTTTCTGTAATATCAACTTTAAATTCATGGTATTTTTTTAAGTGTTACACATATAAAAGTTGATGATATTGCTGCTAAAAATGTGCCGACCTATACATGGCTGCAATACTGATGGCGCTTCAATTAGATCTTCACTGTAACCGATATTCATCCAAATATCAATCCACTTCAATATTCTGTTTCAGTGGTAAATTCTTCGAAGAATTCCCGACAAAAATCCTATACGTTCCCTTTTCAATAATCCAGTTCATTTTCCCGTCTAAAAACTGCAGGTCTTTCACCGGAACTTCAATGGAAATTTGTTTTGACTCTCCTGGTTTTAAATATATTTTATGAAAACCTTTCAATTCAATAACCGGTCTTGAAACCGAGGCCAGCAAATCTTTCACATACAGCTGCACCACTTCACTCCCCGCTTTTGAACCTGTATTCCTTACATTGACTGTCGCAGTGATCGTATCGCTTGCTGTAAACTGTAGTTTATTTAACTGTAAATCTGAAATTTCGAAAGACGTATAGCTCAATCCAAAACCAAAAGGATACAACGGTTCGCCACTCAGATCGTAATAGTCATTTCCCCTTCCTGTAGGATGATGATTGTAAGACAGCGGCAATTGTCCCTCTTCTATCGGAAAGGTAACCGGTAATTTACCTGACGGATTTTCTTCCCCGAAAAGAACTTTGGCTACGGCATTTCCTCCCTCTTCGCCCGGATACCAGACGTCTAAGATGGCTCCGACCATATCTTTCCAACCGGTGGTTTTTACAGCTGAGCCGCCAACTAAAACCACTGCGGTAGGTTTGTTTAATGTTGAAACTTCATGAATAAACGGTTCCTGATTTCCGGGGAGGCTTAAAGAAGAGCGATCCTGAAATTCACCTTCATGAATTCCGGCGGTTACGATGATGTAGTCTGCATCCTCAGCCTGTTTCAGAGCTTCAACAAAATCTTTCCGGTAGTCTGGCAAGCCATAATTCCAGATCAGTTCAATATTTGCTTCTCCCCTGTTCTCATGAAATTCCACGACCATATCGTATTGTTTTCCTTTCACAAAATCAACCTCAATTGTTTTGGTTGAATAGCTCAACTTTTCCCAATTGTCGATCAGCAGTTTTCCATTTAAAAATAACCTGAATCCGTCATTGCCACGCAGTCCCAATCGGTACTTCCCGGAATCGGGGGCTTCCAGCTTTCCTGTCCAGCGGATGCTGTAATTGTCAGGCTGCAGCTTTTCAGGATCCGCGGAATATAAAGTCCATTTAAAATTCACCTTTTCATCCTGTTTTTCAAAGACAGGATTACCTTTCAGATCCGGATTGGAAAAATAATTCCCTTTTAATCCTTTCTGATTTCCGGA
>JBMDXW010000287.1:0-2791 GCA_048594965.1 Chryseobacterium sp. | reverse complement strand
CACTCTTTCCTGTTTTCCACGGAATGGTAGAAGGCATTGATTCCTTTTTCATTAACAAATTTTTCAACGTCTGAAGCCTCCGGGAAATAAACTTCCGTTTTGGTTTTGTACCGGGTATTGTTTTGAGATAATAATTCGTAATGCTCATTAAAGAGCCTGCCCGTATCCAGTGTAAAAACCCTGATCGGCAGTTTGTTTTTGAAAATAAGGTCTGTGATTACCTGGTCTTCCTGGCCAAGCGATGTCGAAAAAACAGCGGTATCCGGAAATTTAGATGAAATAAACTTCAATCCCTCCTCTGCGGAAAGCTGTTTCAGTGTTTCTGCATCTTCTTTTGAAATCATAATTTATTCATTTGAAGTACTGCAAATATCCAATAAAATTATTATCCCACCAAAAAAGTAGACTAATAATTCAAAAAAAAGGATCGGGTCAGTCGACCAGATCCATTAAAGTTTTTCTTTCCAGAATATTCAGGGAGGCATCCCGAACTTCAATGAGTACATCATGCAGACTGCAGTGATCTTCATTGCAATCGTCGCATTTTTCATAAAAATTCAGGCTTACGCATGGAAGCAGGGCAATCGGCCCATTGACCAGGCGAATTATTTTTGCCAGCTTTACATTTTCGGGATTTTCTTTGAAGAAATATCCTCCCCCTTTTCCTTTTTTGCTATCAAGAATCTCCGCTTTTTTCAGTTCGAGAAGAATATTTTCCAGAAACTTCAAAGGGATTTTCTTGTGCGCTGCAATTTCGGAAATCAGTACAGGCCCGTCATTCCTTTTTTCTACAAGGTATGACAGGGCTTTAAACGCATATTGAGATTTTTTAGACAGCATTGAAACAAAAATAAGAAAAAATCTGAAATAGGAGAAAGAATGGAAAGAGCCAAGTAAAAAGGACCAAGGTAAAAGTGAAGAAAGGCTGGAAGACGGTTTAAGTCAATTAAAAGCAGAGGAGCCGGTATGATTCTGCATACATTTAAAAACTTTTGCCTTTTTACTTTTTACTTGGCTCTTTTACCTCGGCTCTTTTACTTGGTTCTTTTTACTTGGTTCTTTTTACTTTTACCCTGGCTCTTAATTTTTATCTACCTTTGTACGTATGTTCAGCAAACAGGAAGCACAGCAGTTAAAGAAAGAGTTTTGGACGGCTTTCGGAAAATCTTTTCCGAGAAAATGGATCTTGTATGATACCAAGATCAAGGATATGTCCTTTAAATTTTATGCAGACAATAAAAAAGCAGAAGTTTCTCTGGATATCGAGATGAAGGATGAGATCTTCAGAAATGCTTATTATGAAAAGATCTGGTCCCTGGAAGACATCCTGAAGGATTTCATCGGAGATTTTCACAAAGATGAATTTTACACTTTGGAAAACGGGAAAGTTCTGGCGAGAATCTGGGTAGAGAAGCATGGCGTTTCTATTTTCAATAAAAATACCTGGCAGGAAGTTTTTGAATTTTTTGTTGAAAAAATGGACGGTTTCGAGAGGTTTTACTATGAATATGAAGATTTCATAAAAGATGTTTAAGATAAATTTATCCTGACTAAAAAATCCTGATCTCATTTCAGAAGAAAAATATTTTTACTATTTTAGGTCTACCAAAACCGGCATCGTTATTGGCCGGACACATCACAAATATTACTTACTATGGAAGACAATCCTGTTTTTTTTGCCGACGGTGCAGATCAGAAAATGCTTGACGCCTATAAAAAAGCCCAGCAAACGTTTAAATATTTCTGGAGAGAACAATCCTGGGAATACCGCAGAATCATTCCTGCCCTTACGGTTTCCTGCGTGAAGGTGGCGTTTTCAGAAGACCTCCCCGGCTCGGAGTTTCCTACAGTTGAGCACATGTGGATCAACGAAATCGATTTTGACGGCGATATCGTAAGAGGCTACCTTATCAACGAACCCAATCAGCTTACGAATATTCAGGTTGGAGACTATGTAGAAGTTCCTTTAAACAAGATCAGCGACTGGCTTTTTGCCGTCCCGTCGAATGAAAAAAAACCGACAGGCCTTTCCAGGTTATTTTCATCTTCTTCCCAGTATTTGCCGAAAACATTTGGCGGATTTACTATCCAGGCCATGCGTTCCGAGATGTCGCCTGAAGAAAGAAAATCGCACGACCAGGCCTGGCAGCTGGATTTCGGAGACTTTAACGATATACAGGTGGTAAACGGTCAGAAAGAAAATCCGGGAAACCTCACCGAACATCCGATGAGCATTAATATGCGTGAAGAGCTGGTTAAATTCATCGATAAACATCCCGAAGAATTAACACATCAGGATGATCGTGGCTATACCCTTTTACACCGGGAAACCATTGCCGGAAATCTTTCATCTGTAGAATTTCTTCTTGCCGCCGGCGCATATAAAGAACTTAAAACGGCTCATGGAAAAACCGCCCTTGATTTCGCCAGGCAGCTTCAATGGGATCATCTGATTCCCGCGCTGGAAAATAGGTTGGAGAAGGATTAAAACCCACGTATCTAGGGAGAATTTACCCTGCGATAAAAATTCCACTCCATAGGAGGGGTGGATTAATTTTCAGGGAAAATTAAAACGGGTTGGTTTAAAACGATCTGTAACTTTGAACCCCTGACTTTACTTTTAAGAAAAGTAATTACAGAGGCTTTATTATTCGCCATAAACCACCCCGTCAAAAATTCTTTGAATTTTCGCCACCCCTCCATGGGAGTGGAATTCCCGTACTTCTGTACTCATGATCGCCACACTTTGTCAAAGATTAAAAAAAACCTGCCATAAGACAGGTTTTGGATT
>JBMDXW010000286.1:0-8364 GCA_048594965.1 Chryseobacterium sp. | reverse complement strand
TTAATGTATATATTCCGGCCGTATTGACAACAGGATTTAATGTATTCGCCCCGGAAACAATGTTTCCATTTGTTGTCGTCCATGAAAAAGTGGAACCGGCAGGGTAAGTTGAAGCAGAAGCATTCAATGTGATCTGCGAATTGGTACAGGTTAAGACAGGCGGTGCAGCAATACTTGCCGTACTCTGTGGCGCTTTGATTAATTGCAACTGGGCAACCTTTGAACAGAATCCGTTTTTTACGAGAACGTACACCGTTTGCCCGGCACTCTGGAATATCGCAGGATTCGGGATCGTGTTTCCGTTACCTGCTAATGCATCCGACTGATTAATATAGTAAGCAAAGATGACTCCAGGAGTTGTACTTATCGAACTTTGGGCAGATGTGAGATCGAAGGTAGCATTTCCCGGGGCATAGCATGCCGTGACTGTTGCATTCTGTACGGTTGGCGAAGTTCCGCCCACAATGGTTACAGAAGCCGTTCCTGGACAATTATTTCCCGGAAGAAAAACCTGGACAGTATATACGCCCGGCTGTGTTGCGGTGTAAGAAGCACTTGTAGCTCCCGGAATAGGATTATTTCCCAGCAACCACTGATAGGTCGCACCACTCCCCTGCACCGATGCGGTAAGTACCTGCGGAGCGTTATCACACACATTAATGGATGGAGGAAGCTGGACACCTGCAGGATTGAGAAGCTGGACCCCAATATTAAAAGATTCCGCTTCAAGGAAAACCGCAGAATCGAAATTTGAATCCTCATAATCTGCCAAAACCATTTTGAAATGATAAGTCTGTCCAGGGATTACGGTGGCCGTCGCCGTTAAAGGAATAGTCCGTCCGTTAAAATTGGTTTCGATCTGAGGGGTGTTCAGTCCCGCAAAATACTGGGCATTTTTAGGACCGCAAGCTAAATTCGCCGGTATAATATTGGTAACACTTACAGGATCACCACTTGGCAAAACCGCCAAATTGGTATATGAAGGATCTCCTACTTTTTTCAGCAATAATGCAAAACCGTCTGAGATATTACAGGTAAAATTACCCTGATATTCTTTTGAAGCAAATAAATAACGGAAGGTAACTTTTGTGGCGGAGGGTACAAAATCAAATTCAATATAGGTAGCATCCTTTAGATTTGTATTGTTAACATTTAAAGCGGTCGCCAGATCGATATCTCCACCGGATGGAAGCGGATCACTTAAATTGGGCTCAAAAACATTTCCTGCTTTTCTGGCATATCCTGTAGTCAGGACAATTCCTTTAGCAAAAGGAAAATTGGTGGTCGCTTTATTAAAATATCCCCAGCTTCTGTTCTGGTCACTGATTGCTAAATTGGGAGAAACAGAAACATTGCTTACATTGGCTGAGGAACATGCAGTGTTGCCACTGATCAGAACATCCTTTACCAGCTGTGTAATACTGTAGCCCGATTCGGGGTATCCAGCGGAATTCACATCGATAAAAGCTCCCGCTTTCATACTCTCGGCGGTAGGTTTTTTAACGACACCTTTACTTTGTCTGTCCTGAGCAACAAAGCATTGGGTGAAAATTAAAAATAAAGCCAAAAGTAAACTTCGTATCCTCCTATTTAACATTTTTAAATTATTTTAAACAAAAATACTATTTTTTTTGATTGAATATCAATTCAGCACAAATTACATTATCACTAATACAATATCAGATGCTTTTATGATCACTATACCAAAACGAAAAAAAGACCGACAAATTGTCGGTCTTTTAATGTAATATCGGTTTCTTTTATTCTATATTCTTAAGTAAGATCCATCCTGTTTTCAATGCTGGTTTTTTGCTTGCAGGATCTTCGAAGCTTACCTGATACCAGTATGATGAGGTCGGAAGACGCTTGCCCTGGAAATAACCGTCCCAATAAGGCTGGAGACTGCTCGCCTTATAAACTTCTTTACCATAACGGTCGAAGATGGATGCTTTGAAGTCCTTATTCTGATTCACTCCTCTGAAATCAATAATATCATTGATGTTGTCGCCGTTCGGTGTGATTACATTCTGCATTACAAAAGTGAAGTAATCAAGAGATCCCACACAGCTTGTTTTCTTTACCCGTACTTTTATGGATACAACAGTGTTTCTTGGTACATTGCTGAATACATTTGAATTTTGCCAGGTAAGACCATTGTTGATGGAGTATTCTAAAGGTCCGTTGCTCGGATTGCTGGTGGTAAGGATCATGGTTCCGTTATCGCTGTAATTGACATTGATGATTTCAGGAACCACAGCCTGGATCACCTGTGTTGTGAATACTTTTGAGCAGACTCCGTTACTAATGGTTACGGAATAAGTCCCCGGAGTTCCTACGGAAATGGCCCGTGAGGTATCTCCTGTATTCCACAGATAGGTATAATTAGGTCCGGCACCGGCATCCAGCATTATTACGTCACCCTGGCAGATCAGTCCTCCTGTAAGGCTAGAAGTAATAGCAGGAACAACTTCTATTGTGAGCGTCGCAGGCTGCAGCGATTTACAACCCTGCGCACCGATGGCGTATACTGAGTATGTGGTTGTCTGAGTCGGAGAAACCGTGTAGGATGCCCCGGTTCCTGTTACACCTGTCCATTGGTAAGTTACTCCGTTAGCTGCGGTTAAAGTGGTAGATTCTCCTACGCAAATTTTCATTTTAGTAGCGGTAAGCTGAGCAACAGGAGTAGCTTCTTTTTGCAGTGTTAAGGTTACCATCTTGCTGCAGAACGCACCATTTGAAACCACGGCATACAATATTTGTCCGTCGGTACCGATGTAGCTGCTTGCCGCTGTCGCACTGAGAAAATTATCATTTTCATCAACAGCATCTGATTGGTTGACATAATAATGTATAATGGCCGTACCAGAGCTGGTAATCAGAGAATTCGCATCGTTCAGATTAAAAGAATTCACCGAAGGCGTGGTACAAAGCTTCAGGGTGGCATTCTGGGCCGGCGGAGTCGTTCCTCCCACAATGGTAATAACCGCCGAGGCAGGACACTGATTTCCAGGAACTGCAACTTTCACTTCATAAGCACCCGGGGAAGTGGCTGTATAACTGACATTCGTCGCGCCATTGATGGCCACTCCGTCTTTATACCACTGGAAGGTCATGCCTGGAGCTACCGTAAGCAATGCCGTCAATACCTGCGGGGTATTGTCACACATATTCACCGTATCCGGCAAAATCACCCCGTTCTGATCTACAATCTTAATCCCGATGTCGAAAGATCCTCCTTCAAGAAAAACGGCAGAATCCAGCCGCTGGTCGGTATAATCGGATAATACCATTTTAAAATGATAAGCAACCCCCGGCGTTACATCGGCAATAGCTGTTAAAGGAACTACCCTTCCGTTATAATTGGTTTCAATGCTTGACGTATTATATCCTCCGAAAAAGGCAACATTTGGCGCACCACATCCCATGTTAGCTCCTGTGAAACTGTTCAGAGGGTGAATATTGGTAACACTTACTGGCCCGCCTGCTCCGGGAAGAACAGCTATATTGGTATAAGGGCCACCTGCCACCGGCCTTATCAGCAAAGCAAAGGCATCCGAGAAACTACAAGGAAAAAATCCTGAATATTCTTCAGAGGCAAAGATATAATTGAATTTAACCTGGTTTGAGTTGGGTACGAAATCAAATTCTAAAGCAACCGCATCATGCAGGCTATTGATATTGGTGTTGGTAGCCGCAGCAAGGTCAGCATCTCCGCTCATTGAAATTGTTCCCTCAAGATCTGAGGAAATTGCTGAATTCCCCGCTTCTCTGGCGTATCCGGTGGTTAAAACAATTCCGTCATCAAAAGGGAAATTGGTCGTACCTTTATTAAAATATCCCCAAAATCTATTATTATTGGTGACCGGCTGGTCCGGACTTATCGTCACGTTATTTACATTCGGCGTTGCACAGCTTGACTGCCCGTTGATGAGAACCTGCTGCACCAGCTGTTGAGGCGTATAAGATGACTCCGGATAAGAGGCCGCATTTACATCAATAAAAGCACCGGCTTTCATACTTTCAGTGGTCAGCTTTACTTTCCCGGCCTTCCTGGAAGTCTTCTGAGCAACAGCCGAGCCTGAAACCAAAAGCAACACTAAAAATAAGAAGTAGTTTTTTAGTCTATAATATAACATTTTGTTGTTGTTTGTTCAAAAATAATAATTTTATGATTAAAATTTGACAAAAAACAGAAAGATTTTTATTATAAATTTAATCTATCGGTAAAATCTGGCATCACAGATAATATATCTGCAATCATAAAAAAAAGACTAAATTTTTTGTTAGTCTTTTTTAGAGTTATTTTTTCCGGGAGCTAAAAGTTCATCTGTTACTCGGTTTTCAGTTCGTCGATTTTGCTCTGAAGTTCCTGAATTTTATCTTTTAATGCCTTAATTTCGTTTTTATTGGAATTCACATTGCTTTTCAGCATCACATTTTTTGCCCGCTCGTTATGATCATCTTCATCCTCATCTTCATTGATTTCCTCGATATCTTCCTGGATATCTTCAATATCTTCATTAATTTCTTCAATATCTTCACTGATCTCCTCAATGTCTTCACTGATTTCTTCAATATCTTCCTGGATATCTTCGATATCTTCCTGGATATCCTCAATCTTTTCATGACTTTTATTTACGGACATCTGGATAAAAATGGCAAGATAGATTGCCTCTAATGAGACGACGGTGGTAAGAATCAGCAGCATTTTATCAAACTCTACAAGTCCAAGAAGAGGAAGCAGGAAGGAGATGATAAAAAACAAGGTATGGGCGATCAATGAAGGGATCGAGCCTATCCACCAGGTAATTCCGTTGGCAATTCTCTCTAAAACAGCGGTTTTTTCTTCGTACTTTTTCATTGGGTTCAGCTTTTATAATAATTCTTTAGTCACTCCTAATCCGAACAAAGCGAAATCATATTTTGCAGGATCTTTATCATTAAATTTACGGATCACGAGATCGAGTTCTTCTACCGTTTTCCAGTCATTCTGGGTTCTTACGATCAGTCCCAGTTTCCTGGAAATATTTCCTGTATGCACATCCAGCGGAATCGAGAGGTTTTTCTGATCGGTATTTTCCCAGATTCCAAAATCTACGCCACGCTTATCCTTACGAATCATCCACCTGAGAAACATCATAATCCTTTTGGTAGACGAATTTTTATATGGTGAACTGACGTGTTTGTGGCTTCTGTGTTTATCAGTTCCCAGAAAATGACTTCTGAACCTTTCGATGGCATGAAGAAAACTCGTTTCCGGATCGTTCACCTTAAACAGGGTCTCAAGACTTTCATGTTCGTTATAAATCCTGTTGAACTGCTCTATAAAATAAGTAAAATCTTCTCCGTTGAAAGTCCGGTGGATGCTTTGATTTTTTATTGCCAGAAGATCTTTTCCTGAATAATTCATCACAAAATCATAAGGAGAATTTCCCATGATTTCCAGCATCTTTTCTGCCGACTTTATAATAGCTTTTCGGTTTCCCCATGAGATGGTTGCTGCGAGAAAGCCTGCAATTTCAATATCCTGCTTCAGGGTAAAACGATGCGGAATCTGTATCGGATCATTTTCAATGAAATCCGGGTGATTGTATTGATCTGCCTTTTCATTTAAGAAGATTTTTAATTCTTCAAACTTCAGTATCATTTCTTTAAATTTTCACAGGCTCCAGCGCCTTGGGTAAAAAGGTATTGGGAAAAATGGTTCTTGCTTCATCGGTAAAAACCGTCAGATCGCCGTATCGGTTCGAAAAATGTCCTAAAATCAGTTTCCCGACTTCGGCTTTGCGGGCAATGGAGGCTGCTTCCAGGGCCGTTGTATGTCCCGTGTAGTCTGCCATTTCTTTTAAATCATGTAAGAATGTAGATTCGTGATAGAGTACGGTAACATTTTTTATGACGGGAATTACCGTCTCGAGATATCTTGTGTCGCTGCAGAATGCGTAGGAAACAGGAGGAGCCGGATCGGTGGTCAGAATTTCATTTTTGAGGACATAGCCATCACTCAATACGAAATCCTTTCCTGCCTTGATGTTGTGATAATCGCAGGTTTCTATTTCTTTGTACTTTGATATTTCCTGCATGTTCAGGTGCCGCTCTTTCGGTTTTTCTTTAAACAGATAGCCATTGCAATAAATCCTGTGATCCAAAGGAATGGTATATACTTCTACCCTGTTGTCTTCATAAATCTTTTCCGAATAATCTTTATCAAGCTCATGATAAACCACCTCAAAACCACGATGGGTTTCAGTAATGGTAAAGATGGTTTCCAGCATCTTTTTGATGCCTTTCGGACCGTAGACATGGAGCGGCGTTTCTCTTCCCAGCAGCCTGAAAGATGCAATAAGACCGGGCAGACCAAAACAATGATCCCCGTGAAGATGTGAGATGAAAATATGATTTATCCTTGAAAATTTCGCTTTTGCTTTTCTCAGCTGAACCTGTGTACCTTCTCCGCAATCGATCAGGAAAAACCTTTCTTCCATTTCCAGAAGCTGTGCGGTAGGAGAGGAATTAATGGTAGGAATCGCTGAGTTAAAACCTAATATCGTTAAATAAGTGCTCAAAACAATCGTTTATTATACAGACAAATGTACGGAATTTAGGTTAAGATAGGAAAAATTGAGGTTGAGGTTGAGATTAACCTTAACGTTCTTTCAGAAAATCCAGAAAGAGGTCGAGTGCCTGTTTTCTGTGGCTGATTTTATTTTTATCCTGGGGTTCCATTTCGGCAAAAGTCATTTCATAGCCTTCCGGGACAAATATGGGATCGTAGCCGAAGCCTTTGAATCCTTTGTTTTCATTGAGGAGATTACCGTGCACCCTGCCGTCAAAATATTTTGCTCCGTTTTCGTCGTAATAGCATAACACGGTAATGAAATAGGCTTTCCTGTTTTCGATGCCTGTCATTTCGCTTAAAACCTTTTCAATATTCTTAGCAAAATCGTGATCACCGGCATATCTGGCCGAAAAGATTCCGGGTCTTCCGTCGAGGGATTCTACAACGAGGCCGCTGTCGTCTCCAAGGCTTGGAATTCCTGTTTTTTCATAGCAGTATTTGGCTTTTATCAGCGCATTGGCATTGAAGGAATCGCCGTCTTCTACAATTTCTTCATGAATATCATAATCGGTAAGGCTTTTTACGGTAAAATGTTCTCCGAGAATCTGCTGGATTTCTTCTTTTTTATGTATGTTGTGTGTTGCGACGAGCAATTCCATGTTTTTATTGATTTTAAATTTATATTTAATACCAGTCAGCACATTTTTTTTACAGAACTGACCGGTATTTAATTTCAGCTGACGGGTTTAAATATCGAGGTAATGTATCTTACTTTTCTTTACAAACAGGTAATAGAATACGGAAAACAATAGGATTCCGATGGCGAGTATGATCCATTCTGAAATATGGAACGCATCTGAAAAGCTTTCGTTTTTCGTATAGATAATAAGGATGGTAGAGCATAAGTTATTAAAGCCGTGAAGCAGCATCGGCAGTAACAGGGATTTTGTTTTGTAATAGACCAGCCCCAGCACACAGCCTAAGAGCACTGCGCCTACCAGCTGCCACGGATTTCCATGGACCAACCCGAAAATAACGGATGCCGTCAAAATGGCTTTCCAGGGTTCTACGCCTTTATTCATTAATCCTTTCTGGATGATTCCCCGGAAAATGATCTCTTCAAATATCGGTGCACAGATAACGGCTGTGATGACCATCACGACGGGATCGAGCGTAAGCTGCTCCATCAGCCTGCTGAAAAATTCGTAAGATTTTCCGAAGAAAGGCCCGGTAGTGGGGATTTGGGAGGTGATAAATTCTGAGATGAACATCATCCCGATCATCATGGGAAATATCAGCAGATAGGTATAAACGTTGGTGGGCGAAAAGTTGAAACTAAGCTTTTTGCCGGTGGTCCTTCTTACAATGAAAAAATCAAAGAAAGCGATGGCGGTAAGAAATCCCGCGGCATTCATCACCATAAAAAACCAGTCTCTGTATTGCAGGTTTTCTTTGAAGGTGAACATCCAGAACACATTAAAAAAAGAAACGGCCATAGTGCCGGCCATCAGCCCTGCCAACAGGACAAGCCCTCCGATCCATGTAAATGTAAACTGCGGATATCTGCTGTTTTGCATGTTTTACGTTCAATTTATTTTAACAAAGATAAAGGTTTTTGATAAGTTTATTTTATGCTTCGGATAATGTGGAATGGGAAACAATGGGTCTGTTATGCGGATATGGCCCTGTAATTTTATCTTAATCAGGATGCTACTGAAATTTTGTTTAAATATTACGGATCAATTTAACGGTGATTTTTTTTCGCAAAGTGAGACAAAGATTTTTTTGATCTTTCGTACTTAACA
>JBMDXW010000285.1:0-6109 GCA_048594965.1 Chryseobacterium sp. | reverse complement strand
CACTAATCCCTGTTGCATCCACTGGTACTCCATCTATTACAATTAATGGATCATTACTAGCATTTAAAGAAGCACCTCCTCTAATTCTAATAGTTGAACCAGCTCCAGGAGCTCCGCTATTATTCGTAATTTGAATACCGGAAGCTTTTCCTTGTATTAACTGTTCTGGAGATGTAATACTTCCTTCATTAAAATCCTTAGCAGAAATAGCCGTTATCGACCCCGTAAGATCCGTTTTCTTCTGTTTTCCATAACCAATCAGAACAACCTCCTCTATTTTTTTCTCTTTTGTAGCAGAGTCGGTGGTTTGCGCATGAATTATTGTACTTGCCAATAAAAATGCAGGCGCAATTTTTAATACCGTTGTAAAATTTTTCACAATATTATTTTTTATATAGTTTCTCTTTTATCGTACATGGCCTAGGCCTCCTGCAATTTAAAAAAAATTAAGAATTATCATAAATTTTTAAAATTTTTATTAAAATTATGTAAATTAAACGATCGTTTTTAGCTATAATTCTATTTATCAATCACTTAAATTACAATATGCATAACATAACAGTGGAATAAATTTAACAATAAGTTAAACATACGTTTAACTAAATGTAATATCCGACAACACCTATAGACTTTGTCATCTCACAAAAAGTGGTTCAACATATTCCGTATATATTCCTTATCTTTGCCTCTATAAAATTTTACTATAAATGTCGAACAGAAAGATGATTACGGCGGCTTTGCCTTACGCAAACGGACCGGTTCATATAGGACATTTGGCAGGTGTCTATATTCCTGCAGATGTTTACGCAAGATTTCAACGGAGAACAGGAAAAGACGTAGCGTTTATCTGTGGTTCGGATGAGCACGGAATTCCGATCACCATCAGGGCTAAAAAAGAAGGCGTTACCCCACAGGATATCGTAGACAAATACCACGAAATCATTAAAAAATCTTTTTCAGATCTGGGAATCTCATTTGATGAGTACTCCAGAACCACATCTGAAAAACATTATGAGACCAGCCAGGACTTCTTTAAGGTACTCTACGAAAAAGGGAAATTCACGGAAGAAGTATCCGAGCAGTATTTCGATGAGCAGGCAGGTGAATTCCTTGCCGACCGCTATATTGTGGGAACTTGCCCCAACTGCGGAAACGAAAACGCCTACGGAGATCAGTGCGAGCGATGCGGCTCTACCCTTTCCCCTTCAGAGCTGATCAATCCGCGATCGATGCTGAGCGGAAATGTTCCCATATTAAAAGAAACGAAAAACTGGTATCTGCCACTCAACGAATACGAAGATTTTCTGAACGAATGGATCATCGAAGGCCATAAAGACGACTGGAAACCGAACGTGTACGGACAGGTAAAATCCTGGCTGAATGACGGTCTGAAACCCCGCGCCATGACGAGAGACCTCAACTGGGGAGTTCCGGTTCCGCTTCCGGGTGCCGAAGGAAAGGTATTGTATGTTTGGTTCGATGCGCCGATCGGTTATATTTCTTTCACTAAAGAATGGGCGGAGAAAAACGGAAAAGACTGGAAAGACTACTGGCAGAGCGAAGATTCCGATCTGGTTCACTTCATCGGAAAAGACAATATTGTATTCCACTGTATTATTTTCCCGAGTATGATGAAGGCGCATGGTGACTTTATCATGCCTGCCAATGTACCGGCATTTGAGTTTTTGAACCTTGAAAATGACAAAATCTCAACCTCTAGAAACTGGGCGGTTTGGGCACATGAATACGTGGAAGATTTCCCGGGACAGCAGGATGTTCTGAGATATGCTTTATTGTCATCAGCTCCGGAAACCAAGGATAATAATTTTACATGGAAAGATTTCCAGACCAAGAATAACTCTGAGCTGGTAGGGATCTTCGGAAACTTCATCAACAGGGTGGCCGTGCTTATTCATAAATATTATGATGGAATTGTTCCGCAAGGTGATGTCAATGCTCCTGAATTACAGGAAATCAATAAATCGGCGAAAGAAATTTCCGGATTCCTGGAAAATTACGAATTCAGAAATTCTTTATCAGCGCTGATGAATTTAGCACGTTTCGGAAATCAGTATCTCCAGACTGAAGAGCCTTGGAAAACGATCAAGGACAATCCTGAAAAAGCAGCTCATTCATTATTTGTCGGCGCTCAGATTGCCGTTGCTCTTGCCCAGCTATGTGAACCGTTTATGCCGTTCAGTTCTGAGAAGTTACTAAATATGTTTAATGTTGAAAAGCAAAGCTGGACTGATATTGAAACAAAATCTGTATTAATAGAAACAGGTCATAAAATCAACGAATCCTCACTTCTTTTCTCAAAAATTGAAGATGATGTGATCGAAGCTCAAATTCAGAAACTGGAGCAAACCAAACAAAATAATAAAAAGACAAACCCTAACGCCAACCCTATGAAAGAAGAAATCACTTTTGATGATTTTACAAAAATCGACTTGAGAACAGCAACCATCGTAGAAGCTGAAAAAGTGGAAAAAGCTGATAAATTATTAAAACTGACGGTTGACACCGGTGTTGACGTAAGAACTGTGGTTTCAGGGATTGCAGAAAGCTTTACTCCGGAAGAAGTAATTGGAAAGCAGGTGATGATCTTATTAAATCTTGCCCCAAGAAAAATCAGAGGCATCGAGTCTCAGGGAATGTTATTATTAACGACAAAACCGGACGGGAAATTATCTTTTGTAACGCCGGACGACAGCAATGTAGAAAACGGTATTGAGATTGGATAATCCCTTATATTATGATAAATTAAATCCACATGTGAAAACCATGTGGATTTTTTTGTTTGGTTAAAGATAAAGTTTTGCAAAATTGTTTTTAAAAGAAGCCTATCTTTCACTTCAGTATTATTTTATTCGGTAGTTTGTGCCACCGCAGCCCTTTCCATGATCAGTTGGGCGGCATCCAGGATTTTGTTCAGGTGGAGAAATGGAGTTACGGTATCCCCTTCCGGTCCTGTACGGAAGGTGCCGAGCGAAAAACAGGTAATCTCTGAAAGGAATCTATCGAAATCGCAGATGGTGAATTCACTGAAGGTTTTCTGAAATACCAGCAACGGATTCCGGTACTCTTCCTCCGAAAGCGAACCCAGCATCAGCCCTGAGACCGGAACCGATTCTACCGAAACCCGAAATTTCCATTTTTTAGCCTTGAACTGCATATGATAAACTGCCCGAACCAACGACCGGAGCGAAAGGTAAAAATGGAAAACTTCGGAAGGATTTTCTTTTCGCAATACTTTTTCTTTCCGGCTGTACGCCATCATATCAGAGAGAAGGTTTTTGGCAGTGGCAAGGTCATGAAACTGGAAGAAGGTTTCCAGCAGTCCGATAGCGGAAAAACGGTTTGTGCCGGCCCAGCCTCCGGATTCGAAATCGATTTTTTTCTTTTTCATGTGCAATTGGTTTTTTGTGTTTTTTAAGTTTCTGACTAAACTTTTAATGGTTTCCCGGGCAGATCATCTGCAAGCAGCAGCCTTTAAATGGCTGGGCTTGCTGGGTTTTCATCATTTGATTGTTTTTTTACAATATTCTTACTTATAATTTTGTATTGCAAATATAATAAAAATTTAAAATCATTCGTCATAACGAACAGTAAATTTATCGATAATCTTTTCATTTGAATTTAATTTTTAACTAAATGAAAAGCAAAGAAGACTTGAATAAGAAAAATGCACTTGTCAATAAACATCTGTGCAATTTTATTGAAAGTAAATTTCTTCGCGAATACCACGATCAAGAAGGTAATATTATTTCACAAAATAAGTATGCTAAACTCTGTGGAGTTACATCTTCAACAATTTCAAAATTAAAGTTATCTCAAGGATATGATGTTCCTATGTCTACCATTTATAATATTGTTAGATATGAAAGGTATTCATTAGAAAAATTCTTTAAAGAATTTGAAAGCGCAAAAGGTATTAACATACCTGATTGAATTTTTCGTACATTCACATTTCGTTTAATACAAATAGCTACTATTAAACATTAAAGCAAACAAAAACTAATGATATGGAAGAAATTAAGCGAGTAGAATTATTATTTAAAATTCCTGTATCGAAAATTATAGATTTTAGCAATCATTTGGAAATTTATTCGCAAAATCAATCTATAGGATCCATTCCCTATATAATTGATTCAAAAAATAAAAGACTATATGATACAAGTGAAATTGTGAAAAATAATTTAAATTGGTACAATATCTATTTGAATAATCAGACAGAAATTGAAGTTGCAATTAAAAAGTTATTAAATATTCAAGATGAAAATATAAGAATCATTTTAGGAACATTTAGAAATTTATACATATATAATGATGTTAATCAATATATTGCACAAATCCATTGCTTTTATGAAAATGAAATTTGGCTCGTACGTAAATTATCAAATATTGCTAAATAAATGCTAGTTATACTTCATGGAAAAAAATAATACACCTGAAATTCAAAGTGATAATAATGAGTTTGAAAATAGAATTATATCTCTAAATCTAGATAAACAAAAAGATGATGAAAAAATAAAACTCTTAAAATGTCAATATTATTCAGCTGAAAGTAAATTAGTACCATCAGGAAGAATCGAAAAAAAAGATGTCAAATTTTTCAGTAATACATTTGAATTTGTTGAAAAGAAAAAATTCTTTTATATTGAAGATATAAAATATATCAATTATCTATTTACTCGAGCAGTAGCAACAGATTTTACTTTTAGAAATGTGGATTTTTCAAAAACAATGTTTGATAATTGCTATTTAAAGGATTGTCGATTTATTAATTGTAAATTTGAAGGGGCTAAATTTACTAATAGTAATTTACAAGGTTCTTATTTTGAATTATGTAATTTCGATTATGCAATATTTGAAAAAACTTTTGTAGACGATGAAATATTTGAATGCTCTCCAAAGAGAATGAATTTAAAATATAAATTTGCTAGAGCATTAAAATTAAACTATACTTCTATAGGAGATTTTATAAATTCATCTAAAGCTGTTAGCTTAGAATTAGAGGCAACAAAAAAACATTTAAAAGACAGTTGGTTATCAGGAGATTCATTTTACGGACGAAAATATGCTGGACCCAAAAAAAAGCTAGATCAATTTCTTAAGTGGTTAAAAGTTATTTCTCTTGATTTTATATGGGGCAATGGTGAAAGTCTAAAAAAGCTTATTGCTTTTAATTTTTATATTTTCTTATTTTTAACAATTATCGATATTTTTACTAGTGAAAGTAAATATGGTATTTTTGATTTTTTAAAAACACTTTTTATAAATATACCATCTATTTACTTTGGTTTAAAAGTAAATGATATGACTTACTCGAATTATATCTTATTACCATTGACAATATTAAGATTAGGCAGTTTTGCTTTATTAATGTCAATTATAACTAAAAGATATAACAGACGATGAAATATATTTATATATTTGGCTCATTAGTTAGAGGTGAAATTGATCAATATTCGGACACGGACCTACTTCTAATTAGTAATAATACACTTAAAAATGTTGATTCAAATAAATTTTCATTATACACACCAGATAGAATAAAAGAATTATATGATGAAGGAAATCCATTTGCATGGCATTTGTACTTTGAATCAAAACTAGTCTATTCATCTTCTGAATGTGATTTTTTAAGTCAGATTGGAAAGCCTTCTGATTACAGAAATTGTAAGAATGATTTACTAAAATTTAAAAATTTATTTGATGATAGTATTGCTTCTATAAAAGAAAATGATTATTCATTAACTTTTGATCTAGCAATGATATTTTTAGCAATTAGGAACTTTGCCACTTGTTATACATTAGGTTGTTATAAAAGACCTATTTTTAGTAGATTAGCTTTCGAAAAATTAGATGATTATCCACTTATATTAGATGATAGAATTAAAGAGTTATTAATGATGTCGAGAATAAGTTCAACACGTGGAATAGATTATATTATTAAGGAGGAATATCTATCTTTGTTCAAATTAGATAGTGCAAGGATTGATGAATGGTTTAACAAAATTATGAGAAAATATGAAAGCAGAATTTAATAGTAGAGTTGATCTACAAAGAGAAGTTATTAAGATTATTAATAAAAGGTCTTTGAAAA
>JBMDXW010000284.1:0-5017 GCA_048594965.1 Chryseobacterium sp. | reverse complement strand
AACACAGGATATACCGGAAGCGGAGGATTTGAAATTTATTTTAAAAACGAAGATGCCGTAACCCTTTGGGACGCCATTATCGAAGCCGGTGCTGAAGAAGGAATTATCCCTTGCGGACTGGCTGCCAGAGACACTTTACGTCTTGAGAAAGGATTTTGCCTTTACGGAAACGATATCGACGATACCACCTCTCCTATCGAAGCCGGATTGGGATGGATCACAAAATTAGATAAAGATTTTGTTTCCAAAGAGACTTTTGCCAAGCAGAAAGAGGAAGGAGTAACCAGAAAATTAGTTGGCTTTGAGTTAACCGATAAAGGTGTTCCAAGACACGATTATCCTGTGGTAGACGCAGAAGGGAATGTGATCGGAAAAGTAACTTCCGGAACGCAGTCGCCGATGAAAAAAGTAGGATTGGGCCTTGCGTATGTAGACAAACCGCACTTTAAGCTGGGTTCTGAAATCTTCATCCAGGTAAGAAACAAAAATATCCCTGCAAAGGTGGTGAAAGCACCGTTTGTATAAGCTGATGCATCACTTTGTCAAAGTTCATACTCTTTGGCAAAGTTTTAAAATCCATGTAAAACCTGCCGATCGAGCAGGTTTTATTTTTTTGGGATCCGGCCGTAACGTTAGTCATGAATTACCCAAGGATCCGAGCTTACTGTATTGAGATTTGGCTAAAGCCAATGAGGATATTTTTTTGTTAAAATGGGCTAAAGCCCATTCCTATTGATGATTTTACCTTCTATCCAAAGTCGGTCTTTACTGATCGGGATTTCTGAGGCTGTTGAGCAGATTTGGCTAAAGCCAATGAGGATATTTCATTGTTAAAAATGGGCTAAAGCCCATTCCTATTGATGATTTTGCCTTCTTATCCAAAGTCGGAATTTACTGATCAGGATTTCTGAGGCTGTTGATCAGGAAACATTTTGTTTGAGACTTCCTGCAACTGTATTTTATTTCCTGCAAACTGTTTAAGACTTCCTGCAACTGCATTTCATTTCCCGCAAACTGTTGGAGACTTCCTGCAACTGTATTTTGTTTCCCGCAAAAGATTGATTCACAAAAAACCTCACAGGTTTGGAAACCTGTGAGGTTTATATCGATTCTTTAATTCAAACCACTATTCCACTCCAAAAAACGTCCTCAATTCCTCTAGATTTTTCTTATCATTTCCAATGAAAATACGGTCATCCGTGAGAAATACCGGACGTTTGAGAAAGGTGTAATGATCCAGCAACAATTCTTTAAAGTCTTTTTCTGTCAGGGATTTTACATCCAGTCCTCTCTGCTTCATCTGGGTTGATTTTTTGCTGAACAGCGCTTCATAAGATCCTGTTTTCTTATACATTTCAGCCAATTCCTGTTCGGTTACCGGCTCTTTTCTGATCTCTCTTTTGTCCCAGTCTGACAGATCAAACTGGGCGAGGATCTTCCTGCAGGTGTCGCATGTATTTAAATGAAATACTTTTTTCATAAACGAATAAAATTTAATGGTAAAGAGGAAATTCAAGAGTTTCCGTACTCCAAAAGTAAGATTTAATCTAAAATTTTAAAAATTATAGATACCTTTATTCAAATTTTATGAAAGATGGAGAACAAGCCTATTACTTTTCAGTTTATTTCCGAGCCTTCGGATGTGAATTACGGTGGCAACGTACACGGAGGAAGCGTGATGAAATGGATCGATCAGGCCGGTTATGCCTGCGCCACGACATGGAGCGGAAATTATTCGGTAACGGTCTATGTGGGCGGAATCAGGTTTTATGAGCCTATTAAAATCGGGGAAATTGTAAAGGTGGAGGCCCAGGTGATCTATACGGGATCTTCCAGCATGCACATTTCGATTAATGTGTTCTCCAGGAACCTGAAGCAGCCGAACTTCGATAAGAAAACACACTGCATCATTGTGTTCGTGGCGGTGGACGAAAACGGAAAGAAACTTCCCGTTCCGAAATGGATTCCCGGAACCGACGAGGAAAAGCAGCAGGAACAATACGCCAAACGCCTGATGGAGCTCAGAACCCAGATCGAAGATGAAATGAAACCTTTCCTGTAATGCATCGCAAAGACTTTATAAAACTTTCCTCCCTGGGATTCCTGGGTTTATATTCCTGCGGAATTTCAAATTTTAAAAACAAGAAAAATACATTGGCTATCCAGTTATATACCGTTCGCGATGCGATTTCGGCAAATTTAGAAAAGACTCTGGAAAAACTTTCAGCGATGGGCTTCACCAGGCTTGAAATCTACGGTTACAACGGTACTTTTTTCGGTAAAAACCGCAATGAATTTAAAGAGATCCTCAGCAATACCGGAATGACGGTCATCAGCTCACATCATACCACGGGAATACTACATCAGGAGCAGGGAACTTTGCTGGAAAACTGGGAAAAATCAGTAGAAGACCTGCATTTTCTGGGCTCGCAGTATATGGTCTGTTCTTACCTGTTCCCGGAAGAAAGGACCCTGGAAAATTACAGAAAGCTCCCTGCGCTTCTGGAAAAATCCGGTGAAACCGCTAAAAAAGCAGGAATACAGTTTGCCTACCACAACCACGATTTTGAATTTGAAAAATTCGACGGTACGCACACGGTTTATGATTTTATTTTAAATAGTTCGTCACCCGATTTAGTGAAGATGGAACTGGATTTATACTGGATCGCAAAAGCCGGCATTGATCCTTTGGTTTATTTCGACAAATACCCCAAAAGGTTTCCGTTGTGGCATGTGAAGGACATGAATGCCGGGACCAAAGATTTTACCGAGATCGGAAACGGCAGTATTGATTTTCAGAGGATCTTTAAAGCAAAAGAAAAGGCAGGCCTTCAGCATTGGTTCCTCGAGCAGGATTCCAGCGACAAGGATATGTTTGAAAGTCTCCGCATCAGCAGGGATTTTATCAGCAGACACGATTTTTTTATGAAATAATTTTTATCTTTGTCTCCTCAGAAGGAAATGGTGTTCTTCCTTGCCCAACCGCTTTTCAAAGCTGATGACGCCTGATTAAAAAAGATTATCAACAGTAATTTGATCAGGAAAATGATGTCACAACATTCAGGAAATTTAAAAAGAAAAACAAAAGTTCAGATTCTCTTCTTTTCGAGGAAATATCCGGCATTGCTGTATGTTCTGAAATGGCTTTTGATAAGCATGATCATCGCGGCATTTGCAGGAAGTGCGTCTGCAGGCTTTCTGGAATCATTGTCCTGGGCGACAGATTTCAGGGAAAGACACCTCTGGGTGATTGCGTTTCTTCCTTTGGCAGGGTTGATCGTCGGAATGCTGTACCATCATTATGGAAAGAATGTAGAAGCGGGAAACAATCTTCTCCTGGAGACGATTCACCGGCCTGACAGGGAAAAAATCCCTCTTAAAATGGCGTCTTTCGTTTACCTCGGAACGGTGGTCACCCACTTTTTCGGAGGATCGGCCGGCCGTGAAGGGACCGCTTTGCAGATGGCAGGAGCCATTTCGGATCAATTTACACGCCTTCTGCGCTTAAGCCAGAATGAGAGAAAGATATTGCTTATTTCAGCGATCGCAGCCGGCTTCGGTTCGGTTTTCGGGACTCCTTTGGCGGGTGCCGTTTTCGGACTGGAAGTTTTCCTTATAGGTAAAATCAGGTATAATGCGCTCTTCCCGGCTTTTGCTTCAGCGATCCTGGCCGATTACGTGACGAAGCTCTGGAATGTTCAGCATACCCATTACCACATTGATTTTGTCCCGAAACTTGATTTTTTATCTTTTATATACTGCCTGATCGCCGGGATTTTATTCGGACTCTGTGCGGCAACCTTCAGTAAGATGATGCACAAGACGGGTTTTGTTTTCAAATCTAAAATATCTTATCCGCCGCTCCGGCCTTTGATCGGCGGAGTATTGGTTGCTGTAGCCGTTTTTACCATGGGCACTACAAGGTACATCGGGCTCGGAATCCCCGTGATTGAAGAAGCTTTCGGGAAACAGCTGCCTTTGTATGATTTTGCCTTAAAAATGATCTTTACGGTTGTTACTCTTTCCGCCGGGTTCAAAGGTGGTGAAGTGACACCGTTGTTTTTCATTGGTGCGACCTTAGGCAGCGCGCTTTCAATAATACTTCCGCTTCCTTTTGCCTTGCTGGCAGGGATGGGATTTGTTGCGGTATTTGCGGGAGCTACCAATACGCCTTTGGCCTGCACTCTAATGGGGATCGAATTGTTCGGCGCCGAAAGTGGAGTTTATGTCGCAGTGGCTTGTGTGGTCGCCTATCTGTTTTCGGGAAATAACAGTATTTACACAAAACAGAAGATCGGAGAAGCCAAAAACAGCAGATTCGAGAGCCTGGTCAATAAAAGTTTTGAGGATTTGTAAGGACGGTTTGTCCGTAAATTTTAATGTAATCTGAATTCGGGATAAATAGATATTTTAATGATTGATTTTCAAAATACAATTATTTTATCGCAAAGAGAAACAAAGAAATATTTAAGTTTTGAAACGCTTTTAAGTTAAACCATGCCACTACTTTGTTTAGCTTTGTGTTTTATATAGACTTATCCAGAACTCAGGTTAATGTAAATTCATACCTTTAATGATGTTTGATTACCGATTAAAAGTCTTTCATACGGTTGCTTCGCGCCTGAGCTTTACCAAAGCTTCAGAGGAACTGAATATCTCGCAGCCAGCCGTTACAAAGCATATTAAAGAAATAGAAAACCAGCTTCACACGAAACTGTTTGACCGGAAAGGTACTTCTGTGCAGCTGACACCGAGCGGAAAAGTTTTATTTGAGTACGCTGAAAAGATCAGAAATGTTTACCGTGACCTGGAATTTGAGATCAGCCAGATGAATCAGCAACATAAGGGAAAGCTCATTATCGGCGCAAGTACAACCGTAGCACAATACGTTCTGCCGGAGCTTCTTGCCCGATTCAAGTCGTATTATAAAGAGCTGAAAATAGAACTGATTGCCCACAATACGGAAATGATTTCGGAGCTGCTGAAAGAAGGAAAAATAGATCTGGGAATCATTGAA
>JBMDXW010000283.1:0-4000 GCA_048594965.1 Chryseobacterium sp. | reverse complement strand
TTGGCACCTTGCCAGTCATCCCAGCCTGCAGCCACGCGGCTCCAGTCTCCGATCTGTTTCTGTACCCTTTCCTCTGCCCAATGTCCTACTACTACTTTCCTGTTCTTACGGAGGCGGCTCACCATAAACCCAAATTCACTGTCGCCGTGCGCGGCCTGATTCAGGTTCATAAAGTCCATATCCATCGTAGACCACGGAATATCCTGATTGAATTGCGTATGAAGATGCAGCATTGGTTTTTGCAAAGCGGTCAGTCCGCGGATCCACATTTTAGCCGGTGAAAAGGTATGCATCCAGGTCAACACTCCGATACAGTCCGTGGTGTGATTAGCAGCAACTAGGGTTTCAAAAATTTCTTCCGTTGTTTTTACGGTTGGCTTTAAAACCACCTTTACAGGAATCTGTGACGAAGCATTGAGGGCTTCCACAATTTTCGCCGAATGCTCGGCTACCTGCGCCAGTGTTTCAGGGCCGTATAAGTGCTGGCTTCCGGTAATGAACCAGATTTCTTTCGTATTGAGAGGTGTTAACATAGTTTATAAATGATGATTGATAATTGATGATTGATTTTTAATGCTGTTTCTTATAAAACCTAACAGGTTTTTGGAAACCCGTTAGGTTTATAAGATTATTTTGTGTTGAACCTTTTGGATCGTTTTTCATCAAACCTCATAGGTTTTAAAAACCTATGAGGTTTATATTTTAAAGCAGCCAGAAGCTAAAAGCCAGCCGCCTGTTACTGCCCGTAATAAGCATCTTTGCCGTGCTTCCTTTCGTAATGCTTTTTGATTAAAGAATCTTTTAACCGGAGCGCGTTCGGATTGATCTGTCTTGTGAGGTAGGCCATTTCAGCAATGGTTTCCAGCACTTTGCTGTTATAAACTGCTTTTTCTGCATTTTTCCCCCAGGTGAACGGACCATGATTTCCGATCAGCACCATTTCCACTTCCTGAGGAGAGAGGTTTTTCTCCCTAAAACAGTCGAGGATCTGGATGCCGGTGTTGTATTCGTAGTTGCCTTCAATCAGGCGGTCGTCCATCGGAGGTGCACACGGAATATCAGATGTCAGGTGATCCGCATGGGTGGTCCCGAAAATCGGGATGTCCATTTGCGCCTGTGCCCAGGCCACAGAATAAATGGCATGGGTATGGGAAATCCCGCCGATGTTTTCCCAGTTTTTATACAGGTATGCATGGGTCTTGGTATCGGAAGACGGTCTCAGCTTGCCTTCGATGACATTCGCATCAAAATCAAGGATGACCATATCTTCCGGTTTCAGATCCGCGTACGGAACGCCGCTTGGCTTGATGGCGAAAATGCCTTCGTTGCGGTCAACAGCGCTTACGTTTCCAAAGGTATACACCACCAGCTTCAATGCATCGAGCTGCATATTGGCTTCATAGCATTCCCGTTGAAGTTCTTTATATTTTTTCATGTTGTTTGTTTTTTAGCCCTGTTAAGGTTAAGAACCTTAACAGGGCTCTTAATTACGCTTTCCGTAAAATCGGCAAGCTGCTGGTATTGCTGCATCAGTCGGGCGTATTGCTGAACCAGTTCCGGCTGCGGATGATATTCTGCCTCGAAATCGGAACCCATTTTCTGACTTGCTTCCTGAACAGTCGGGTAAATTCCCGCAGCAACGGCAGCATAGATGGCAGCCCCCAATGCCGGAGCCTGGTCTGAAGCGGCAACGATGATCGGCATATCCAGCACATTGGCCAAAGTCTGCATAATGAACGGCGATTTTCTGGCAACGCCTCCGATCCCGATCACTTTTTCGATTTTTACACCTTCTTCCTCAAAACGGTCGACGATTTTTTTCGATCCGAAGCAGATGGCATTTACCAAAGCTTTGAAAATATGCGGGGCTTTGGTTCCCAGGGAAAGATGGCTCATGGCCGCTTTCAGTTCCTGGTTGGCATCCGGCGTCCTTCTTCCGTTCACCCAGTCCAGGGCTATCGGTAAAGCTTCATCGGCCGGTATTTGTTCCGCTTCCAGGGTTAGATTTTTGATCAGGTTATTTTCAAATTCTTCTTTCAGCTGGGCTTTTTGTTCCGGTGAAATGATTTCTGAATGCTGCAGCATGTTGTTTACCGGCCACATCAGAATGTCACGGAACCAGGCTAATACATCTCCAAAGGCAGATTGTCCCGCTTCGAGTCCGGCCATTCCCGGGATGACAGATCCGTCTACCTGGCCGCAGATTCCTTTTACGGTTTTGTCACCGATGATGTCGTTGGGAGCAACCATGATGTCGCAGGTAGAAGTTCCCATGATCCGGATCAGGGTATTCTCCTCCACTTTGGCACCTACCGCACCGGAATGGGCATCAAAAGTTCCGACGGCAATCACGGTAGAAGTCGTTAAACCTAACCGTTTCGCCCATTCTTCACTAAGGTGGCCGGCGATTTCGTCGGAAGTATACGTTTTGTCATATAAACTTTCTCTTAGCTCTCCCAAAGACGGGTCCAGTCTGTTGAGGAAATCTTCGGAAGGCAGTCCGCCCCAGCTTTCATGCCACATGGCTTTGTGCCCGGCTGCGCAACGGCTTCTCTTGAATGTTTTTAAATCTTTATGATCCGACAGCAGGAAAGTAATGTAATCGCAGTGTTCCATCCAGCTGTGCGCTGCATTTTTTACGTCCTTATCTATCCTATTGATGTGCAAAATTTTAGCCCAGAACCATTCGGAGGAATAGATGCCGCCTTCAAAACGGGTATAATCTTCACCGCCCCATGTTCTGGCAAGGGTATTGATTTCTTCGGCCTCACGGATCGATGTGTGGTCCTTCCAGAGCACCATCATGGCATTCGGGTTTTCTTCAAAACCGGGTGTCAGGGAAAGAGCTATTCCCTCCTGAGTTACAGGCAACGGAGAAGATCCGGTGGTGTCGATGCAGATGCTGACGATCTCTTCCGGCTGTACACCGCTTTGCCGAACCACTTCGGTGATGGTTTTTTCCAGTCCCTCGATGTGGTCTGAAGGATGTTGCCTGAACCTGTTTTTCTCAGGACTGCAGAAAAGGCCTTCTTTCCAGCGTTGGTAATAGCTTACGGAAGACGCCAATTCGGCTCCGTTTTCGGTATCGATAAGGACTGCCCGAACGGAATCGGTCCCGTAATCTAATCCTATAACATATTTTTTCATGAATGGGAATTCTTAATTTTTGATTATCTGTTTTAAATTCTGACTGAAATTTTATCTGATGCTGAATCGTTAAAAATTAATTAAGATAAGTACAAGGGTTATTCGTAGAAAACCGATCTACCTTCTCAACAGATTTTTGTATTTACACCCGCCAGTTGTGAGCGATCATAACTCTTTACAATTCTTATCTGTTCATTTCAGAGATTCAAACAAATATAAGATTCTTTTTAATTAAATGTAATAAATACACTTAATTTTTATTTAATACTGATTATCAGTTGTTTAAAATTATTTTACCTTTAAAATAACCAATGATTTGGCAGGAATCTCCACCGTCATTTTCCCTTTTTTGACGGTTGACGTTTCTTCTTTAGGCTGAATGGGCTCATTTTCAAAACTATTTTCCGTAGAAAGCTGCGGTGCGGTCAACGTAATTTTGGTGAGTTTTTTGCCCAGACTGATGTTTTCCGGATTAATGGTTACGGATTTATTTTTAGCATCCGTATTCACGATCTTGATAATGGTTTCTTTAGTCTTTGCATCTTTTACGGCCGTAGCATACAGCTGATTCTGACCGGTTACGGGTTTACGATGATCAGTGATTTTCAGGACTTCCGTTCCTTTGTTGTTGGAAAAAAGTTTCTGAACATAATAATTCGGTGTTGCATAAGACTTTAGGTTATTGAACCAGATCAGGTCTGGTGTCCATTGCCATCCTTCGGCATGGGCGAAAAGCGGTGCGTACGACGTCATGGTCACCACATCGGCATTTCTTTCAAGGCCGGTCATGAATGCCGCTTCGGAAAGAGCGGTAAGCCAATTGTTTTTATTGTCGGGTTTTACAACGCCAACC
>JBMDXW010000282.1:0-7504 GCA_048594965.1 Chryseobacterium sp. | reverse complement strand
GAAGCTGCATGGGAACGCTTACCCCCAAATCCATATTGTTCTGGTTACACCAGGTTTTTGAGTTGGTAAACAGGTTGATCAGTCTTTGCGCATAAAGATCTACATTGGTTTTGTAGTCATCAAAAGTATGAGGTTCTATGTCCAAGTGGACGCCGGCAAATCCCATATTTTTCGCATCCTGAAGCGCTGCCTGGAGATCCGTAAAACCGTCATCCGTCTTCGCATAAGAATTTTCACCGATCAGGCGGTATACCTGGATGTTATTTTGTGCTGCAAGGCTCATAAAGTCGGCTACTTTCACAAGATCCGCCACTTTACCGATCGATAAAAATACCCTGTTGATGTGCCAGTGAGTCATCAGATCAATAATGTAAGCGTTGGAATAGTTGGTAAAAAAGCTGCTCCAGATATAAGTTTCGTTACCCGCATTGTCATCATTAAGATTCGTACTCTGCAGGCTGCTGGTTGGGTTGTCGGTTCCTGATAGCATGGTATATTCAAGGTATTTTTCATACAGATCAGACTTTTTATCACAGATCTGTATTTGGTTATTAAGAAGTTTTTCTGCAGTGGCAAGGTATCCGGCAGGGCTGAACGTATTGCTTTTCTCATTGCTGGAATTTACCTTCAGTTCGGCTTCCAGATAATTTACTTCGCTTTCCAGTACCTCAATTTCGGATTTCAACAGATAATATTCCCTGTACAAAGTAACGAGCCTGTCACGATAGACCATCTGCATATCCTGCAGCGCATTTTCTTTAAGTTTAAGATCACTTTCGTTTTCAAGATCCGTTTTGCTGCGGCTTACCGGAAGGTTCAGCGTAGCGCCCACACTCGCAAAATTACGGTCTCTGGACAAAGCAGAATAATAATTGTACCTTAATTTAAATCTAAGGTCCGGCTGCTTGTCTCTTCTGCGTTTCATATCAGCGATTTCCTTTTCCATCTTCAGGGCTGCTTCCTTATCTTTCACCAAAGGACTCAGGTCGATCTTTTCAGCAGGTATAAGTTCCGGAATTTCAGACTTTAAAATATTCCCGGTGAAAGTATTCCTTCCATCGGTATTCAGAAGACTTTCAAGCGATTTTTTTTCAATGGATATTTTATCGAGACGGTATTTCGATTGTGCAGTTTCTGCTGCATTTTTCAACCCGGCTTTATTCTGATTTACGGTAAAATCATTCTGTAATTTCAGAAGTCTCTCGTAATCGGATAGAAGATCTATCTTTTTTTGGTCAAAAGCCTTTCTTACCTGATCAAGATTGGATCGGTAATTCAGTTCTTTTTTATATTTCACTTTTTCTAAAAGATCGATCTTTCTTAATTTGTCATTTAAAGAATTCTGGATCTTTTGATTTTTCAGGCTTCCTTCTCCCAGCGCAAGCCAGTCTAATCCGGAAGATACCCTCGCACGATAGAAGATATTATCATCATCACCAAACCCCGGGCTGAAGTTATAGCTCATATCAGAGACCCAGTTCAGGTGGAGTTTATTTTTAAATTGAGTTTTTTTTGAATCTGAATTAAATTCAGTGACGTTTAATGAAGTGGTGTTATTTGCAAAATTAAAACGGCCGGCTTCCGCTTTGCCGTTATGATCATCTAAAAGAGTGGCCATGATCTCTTTGGCAGCTTCATAGATTTTATTATATTCTGCTGTGAGAACACTTAAAGATTTGGGAGTGATGTTTACGGTGGATTTGTTTTGAGCGTTAAAGAAAATGAAAAAATTCAAAAAGAGTAGAATTTGTAACGTTTTTCGCATACTGAGGAATAAGTTTTGTGCAAATTTAGAGATTTGGATTGATATTAAAAACAGAAAATCTACATGTTACGTAAATTTTAATATATTTTTAAAATGTCTTCAAAGAGTGAATAATTATCAAAATACTGATTCTGTAAGGTATTGGTGATTATTTTGATTTAAATTATATTTTTTATACCAGAGTTATTGATTTTATCCAAATATTTAATTTCATAGGTGACGGAATAGGATAGGTGAGGATTTTAAATTTAATTTAAAAATAAAACTATATTTTTTACTTTACTGCAATTTTTATCTTGGTTCTTTAGTGGAGCCCGCCAATCAAAAAAGTTTTGCTAATCATAACCTTGTCGTGGTATAATCTCCTTGTTCGGAGTTCTGATATCAGAAAAATTATTTTCAGTAACAATATCATTTCAGTCCAGTGAAATCCATACCGGAGCATGATCACTGCTTTTCTCCCATCCGCGTACATGTTTGTCTACACCTCCGGATTTCAGCCGATTGGCAATATACGGGCTCAGGAGGATATGGTCGAGCCGCATTCCGGCGTTCCGGTCATAGGCTCTATACAGATAATCCCAGAAAGTGTAAATCTGCTCGTCAGAATAAAGAGCCCTTATCGAATCTGTCCAGCCCTTTTTGAGAAACTGCCGGTAAGCTGTTTTCACTTCTGTACGGTATAGAGCATTGTCTTCCCATCTTTCAGGTTTGTAAACATCTGATGAGGTGGGGATGATATTAAAATCACCTATTAAGATCGCCGGAAGATCCATTTTTATAAACTGATCCGTTCTTTTTTTGAGCCGCTTGATCCACTTGAGTTTATAATCAAATTTTGGCCCCGGATACGGATTTCCGTTGGGAAGATAAAGGCAGCAGATCACGATTTGGTTGATAATCGCCTCAAGATACCGGCTCTGCTCATCATCAGGATCGCCGGGAAGCGATCGCTGAACTTCCGTAATTTCCATGTTGCGGGCAAGAATGGCGACACCGTTCCAGCTTTTCTGTCCTTTCCATAAGGCGTTATAGCCTGCGGCATTGATGTCTTTAATGGGAAAACGTTCCTGAGGCGCCTTTAATTCCTGAAGACAGACAATGTCCGGTCTTGCTTCTTCCAGCCAGCGCAGGAGAACAGGCAGTCTTCCGTTAATTCCGTTGACGTTGTAGGTGGCAATTTTCATAGCTTAATAATTGGCTTTAAAATTAACAAGATCCGTTCCATGGAATCAGCTGCTACAATAAAAATCAGAGACAAAAACATCATGTGGTATCATAAAATTCATTTTACTAAAACTTTGGCAAATAAATTGTTACTATCAGCGTGAACAATAATTGTTGCTGTTTACATTTAACCATTTTACAATATAATATTATGAAAAATTCAATTCTGACTGTTCTTGCAGTGGCTGCTATGGTAGCCTGCAAAAAGAATGAAACCACTACAGCTGATCAGGCGACAGATACAACAGCGTCAATGTCTGCTCCTGCGGATACGACAATGAACCCAGGAGATTCTTCGGCTACTGCGATGCCGGATGCCACTGCGGCAAACAAAACATTAAGCGCACAGGACAAATCATTTGCAGATGCAGCCGCAAAAGGAGGGATGATGGAAGTCATGATGGGTGAACTCGCTGCCACCAACGCTAGCAATGCTACGGTAAAATCTTTAGGAGCCATGATGGTAAAAGATCACGGTAAAGCCAATGAAGAGCTTAAAAAATGGGCCTCTGCATCAGCATATACTTTACCAACAAGCCTTGACGCCGACCAGCAGAAGAAATATGATGAACTTAAAGCAAAAAAAGGAGCAGAATTTGACCGTGCTTACTCAAATCTCATGGTAGCGGATCACAAAGAGGATATCGCTGCATTCAAGAAACAGGCATCGGAAGGATCTGAAGCATCCCTTAAATCATTTGCCAGCAGCACGCTTCCAACGCTTGAACATCATCTGATGGAATCTGAAAAGGCAATGAAAGCTGTAAAATAATTTCGGAAACTACATATTCATTATTATAAATCCAATTTATTCCGGAGATTGCAAAAGATCTCCGGAATTTTTATGTAACCGCTTACTTACAAAACGGTTATCTTTAACATAAAACCGTAGTGGAAGCAAAGCGTGCTCCTTCGCATAGGAAACCCCAATCCTGGGAGCGGAAATAATCTCGTCATCACGATATCTCAAACCATGATCTTCAATCCAGATTTCATCTCCGGTAAGGAGTTTTTTATTAAAAGAAAGATCAATGCCCAGGGCTTTTGAAAGTGAACCCGGTCCGGATGAAACCGAAGGATCGGTAGCCGGCCTGTTTCTTCTTTTTTCAATGGAGGACATTCCTTTAAAGGGCTGTATGGATCGTATAAGCACACTTTTCGGATCATCCTGTTCTGCCACAACAATGTTTAAGAGATAATGCATTCCGTAGCAGAGGTAAATATACGCAATGCCTCCCTGCTGATACATAGCCTCGGTACGCGCAGTCCGGCGGCAGCCGTACGCATGAGAAGCTTTATCTTCAATTCCGAAATAAGCTTCGGTTTCGGTAATGATTCCGGCTGTAAACGCACCGTCTTTAGAAGTGAAAAGTATCTTCCCCAGCAGATCCTTTGCGAGGAAAGCGACATCAGCATTTTGAAAATACGTCCGATCCAGTTTTTTAGAATTCAGCATAGAAATCAGATATATATTTTTCTCTCAATAATTTTCAGATAATGTTCCTGCTCCAGCTTTTTGATGGTCCTTACCACGGTTTCCGTGCGCAATCCGGTAATAGCTGCCAGCTGACTCCGGGTAAAAGGTACTTCAAAAGAGAATTTGCCCTGATCGTTACTGAAGCTTTTGTGATATTCCAGCGCACCTTTTATCCGTACCGCAGGCTGAAGTGAGGTATTATTCTGAAGCATGATGTATTTATAATAAAGCCTTTGGGAAAGAAAAGTGTTGACATCCCTGGAAATGGCAGGATTTTCATCCAGCAGTCTGCTAAAAACCTCTTTCGGAAGCGTGATAACTGTGGCGGGTTCTATGGCAATGGCATTCACCGGATATTTTTTATCAATAAAAAGCAGAAGCTCACAGACACTGAACCCGTCATGCAATACCGCAAGGATAAGTTCTTTCCCATCTTCGTCATAATGGTTCAGCTTGATTCTGCCTTTCCTGATCTGGTAGAATTTCCTTGGGGTATCGCCTTCACTAAAAATCGTATCGGAGACTTTTAGATCTTCGACAGCAGCACCATAGGACAGTAAAATTTCCTCTGCAATCAGCATACTTCTTTTTTTTAAAGTTAAATCAGCTTTGATTATTATCGTTGTCTTTCGAAGGTATAACTTTAAATGATAAATAAGTATGACTCACATCATAATAGCAATAAAATTGGTAATGAATGATTTGAATCAATTTTAATTTTAAACATCTTTCTTAAATTCGGTAGTAAAGAAATTACCACCCAGAATATGAATAAAGAAAAACAGAAAACCCCGAAAGGAAAGTTACTTCTTATCGGCGGCAAAGAGGACCGCGACGGAACAAAAGTGGACATGAAGGCTAAAAATAAGGAATTTTCACCCCATGAAATCTTAAAGCTTCTGAGTTCCGATAAAAATAACAGAATAGAAATCATTACCACGGCAAGCTCCGAACCGGAAATCATGAGGCAGATGTACACAAAGACTTTTGAGGAAATAGGCTATACCAATTTCGGATTTATCCATTCTGCCGGTAATTCAGATCATGAAAATCTTCAAAGAATCAGGGATTGCAAAGCGGTTTTTTTTACCGGAGGAGATCAGAATAGAATTGATCGGGAAATTAAAAATTCGGAGATTCATAAGATTTTAGCAGATAAATATCTGAATGAAAAAGACTTCATGGTCGCCGGAACCAGTGCCGGAGCAATGTATATCCCCGAAATTGTTATCGTTGAAGCGGAAGAAGGAGAGGCAATCCTTGAAAACGATCTTAAATTATCTGAGGGGCTGGGCTTTCTGTCAGGCTGTATTGTCGATACTCATTTTGTACACAGAGGCAGATTCGGAAGACTGGCCCATGCTCTTATAATGCGAAGGGATTGCTACGGAGTCGGTCTTGGAGAAGATACGGCACTTTTAGTTGAAGATGGAAACAAAGCCATCTGTAGAGGTTCAGGAATGATTATCGGGATCAGCGCCAGAAATCTGGGCAAAACCAATGCGGATACGGTAAAAAAAGGCCATCCGGTGTATGGTGAAAACCTGATGGTCCATATTATAACTGATGGCTGCTCCGTGGATCTTACGACAGGGAAATTTACAGCAAGAGAAGATTAAATAACTGAAAGCAATAAAGGAATATACCACATGACAAGTGTGCATATTCCTTTATTTTTATCTGTAAATTATTATGAATTCTAAACAAGTAATCCGTTGATCTTTGCCACAATGACATCCAGGTCAAAAGGTTTGGCTACAAAATCATTTGCCCCTGCATCAGAAGCAATATCATCGCCGTCTACACTTGCCGATAAAACGATAACCGGCAGATCACTGATACCCTGGGTGCTTCTTATTGCCTTTAAAACCTGGTCTCCGGAAAGAAGCGGCATCCAGAGATCCAGCAGAATGAGGTCGGGTTTATCTATATGGATCTGCTTGATCAGATTGGTGCTGTTAATTTCTGTAAAAACGGTAAAACCCTCCGTTTCGAGAAGCATTTGGAGAACGTCCAGTATACCCTGATCATCATCACAAACCATTATCTTTTTGCTATTCATTTCAGTGATTTTTCATTATGGGTAATGTGAAACTAAATGTTGATCCTTCTCCGATCTCGCTTTCTACCCAAAGTGTTCCGTTGTGGTTGGCGATAATTTCATGGGAAATATAAAGGCCGATACCAAGACCCGGAAATTTTTTCTGTATTTCTCGCGCCCGGAAGAAACGGTCGAAAATTTTTGCTTTATCCTGAGCGGTGATTCCCATGCCGTAATCGGTAACGGAAACCTTTACAAAATTTCCTACACGGTTTACGTAAACATCCACTTTGTCTGATCCGGGAGAATATTTTATGGCATTTGAAATCAGATTGTTGATCACCTGCGAGATCTGAAGCTCATCACCGAGAATGACAGCATTAGAAGAACCCGCTAAAGAGATTTTATGATTCGGTGCTGATACCGACAGATTTTCAATAGTATCCCTGATCGTCTTATCAATCTCGAAAGGGTCTACGTGAAGCTCAATATTTCCCGACTGTATCTTTGAAGTATCCAGAAGGTCGGAGATCAGAACATTCAGACGGTCTACATATACCGAAACTTTATCCAAAGTCGAAGTGAATCTTTCAGGTGAATTCTCGGGAACCATTCTCTGGAGCAGCTGAACAAGACCTTTAATAGTGGTAAGAGGGGTTTTCAGTTCATGGCTGGCAATTGAGAGGAAATCATCTTTCCTGCGGTCAATTTCTTTCTTTTCCGTAATATCTTCAATCGCAATCAGGATTCTATCTTTGTATTGTCCTTCAAATTCAATGCGGTAGGCATTCAGCAGCATTACTTTTTTTCCGATGTGAGGAAAGTCGTGTTCAACTTCATAGTCGATTACCGGATTGTTGGTCGGTAATATTTTCATCAGAAGTTCCCTTAGTGTTTCGATATCCCACTGATGATTTCCCAGTTCGAAAAGGATTTTGCCCACTGTATCCTCCGATGTTACTTTAAAATAATTCAAAAAGTGATTATTGGCACT
>JBMDXW010000281.1:0-14688 GCA_048594965.1 Chryseobacterium sp. | reverse complement strand
GGAGTCCCGGTAGAAGGAAATGCAAGAACACCGTTTTCCATTAAATATTTTTTGACGGCGGTATTATTCGTACTATTCGATATTGAGATCGTATTTTTTTATCCTTATGCAGTAAACTTCAGGGAATTCGGAATGGAAGGTTTCCTTGCTGTGCTTACCTTTGTGGCGATCTTCTTCATGGCATTTTTCTATGTCTGGAAACGCGGCGCATTAGATTGGGATAAATAAAGAAATTATAAGTTTTAAATTAAAATTTTAGATGGTGATTTTTAATTAAAGTTAACATTAACAATAATTTAGAATCTAAAATTTAAAATCTAAAATATACTAAAATGTCAGATAACAAACCAGTAATAAGAACAGATGCACCTGCTCCGGAAGGATTTGAAGGAGAAGGGTTTTTCGCAACGAAACTGAGCAGTGTAATCGGGATGGCCAGAAAGTTTTCGCTTTGGCCTTTACCATTTGCAACCTCTTGTTGTGGTATCGAGTTTATGGCGACCCTGAATCCAACATATGATGCTTCAAGATTTGGTATGGAAAGAAACTCTTTCTCACCGAGACAAGCAGATATGTTAATGGTTTGCGGAACTATATCTAAAAAATTAGGACCTGTCCTAAAAGAAGTGTACACTCAGATGGCAGAGCCGAAATGGGTGGTAGCAGTTGGAGCCTGTGCTTCCAGCGGTGGTATTTTTGATACCTATTCCGTATTACAGGGTATCGATAAAATTATTCCGGTAGACGTGTATGTTCCGGGATGTCCTCCAAGACCGGAGCAGATCATTGAAGGTGTAATGCAGGTTCAGGCATTGGCAGAAAGCGAAAGCATTAGAAGAAGAGATACGCCTGAATACCAGAAACTACTAGATTCTTACAACATAAGCAACTAACGGAATGACAAACGAATTCGTACTAGAAGCCATCACAAGAGAATTTCCGGAATCCGTAATTGCCAGTTCAGAGCCTTATGGAATGCTGACGGTTGAAGTAAAGAAAGAAGACCTGAAGAAAATTGTACATTATCTGAAAGATTCTTCTCTCGAAATCAACTTTCTTACAGACGTTTGTGGAATCCATTACCCTGAATTTCCGGAAAAAGAAATCGGAGTAGTTTATCATCTTCACAATATGATGACCAATTTCAGATTACGTCTTAAAATCTTTATGTCCAGAGAAAATATTGAGGTTGACTCTTTAGTGGATTTATATGCCGGAGCCAACTGGATGGAAAGGGAAACTTATGATTTCTTCGGAATTAAATTTAAAGGACATCCTGATCTGAGACCTATTCTAAATATGGAAGATCTCGGATATCACCCGATGCTGAAAGAATATCGCCTGGAAGACGGAACCAGAACCGATAAGGACGATGCCATGTTCGGAAGATAAAAATATAATGCAATAAGCAGTAAGCAGTAAGCAATAAGCTTAAAGCCTAAAGCCTATCGCCTAAAGCATTTAAATTATGAAAGATAACTCATTATCTAATATACTAAATCAGTACGACAGCAAGGAACAAATTGACGGACAATTGTATACCCTCAATTTAGGACCTACCCATCCTGCAACGCACGGGATTTTCCAGAATGTCTTAACAATGGACGGGGAACGAATCCTTCACGCAGAGCAGACTGTCGGATACATTCACAGAGCATTTGAAAAAATTTCCGAAAGAAGAAATTATTCTCAGATCACTACCCTTACCGACCGTATGAACTACTGTTCTGCGCCGATCAATAACCTGGGCTGGCACATGACCGTTGAAAAACTAATCGGTGTGGAAGTTCCGAAGCGTGTAGATTATATGCGTGTTATTTTGATGGAATTAGCCAGAATCGGGGATCACCTGATCTGTAACGGGGTAACCGGAATGGACTCCGGAGCTATTACAGGCCTTACCTACATGTTCATCGAAAGAGAACGTATTTACGATATGTACGAACAGATCTGTGGCGCAAGAATGACTACCAATATGGGAAGAATCGGAGGCTTTGAAAGAGATTTCACTCCTAAGTTCCATGAACTGATCAAAGATTTCCTTAAAACCTTCCCGCCAAGATTCAAAGAATTCTGTACTTTACTGGAAAGAAACAGAATTTTCATGGACAGAACCATCGGAGCGGGTGCTATTTCTGCAGAAAGAGCATTAAGCTATGGTTTTACAGGTCCGAACCTACGTGCTGCAGGTGTAGATTATGACGTGAGAGTTGCACAGCCTTATTCTTCTTACCATGATTTTGACTTCGTCATTCCTGTAGGAACTTCCGGAGATACTTACGACCGTTTCATGGTTCGTCAGCAGGAGATCTGGGAATCGATCAAAATCATCAAACAAGCATACGAAAACCTTCCTGAAGGACCATTCCATGCGGATGTTCCTGATTTCTATCTTCCTGAGAAGGCTGATGTTTATCAGAAAATGGAAGCTTTGATCTACCATTTTAAAATCGTAATGGGAGAAACAGATGTACCGAAAGGCGAAGTTTACCACGCTGTAGAAGGCGGAAACGGAGAATTAGGATTCTATTTGGTGAGTGATGGAGGAAGAAGCCCTTACAGATTACACTTTAGAAGACCATGTTTTATCTACTATCAGGCCTATCCTGAGATGATTACGGGTTCTGTCATTTCTGACGCGATCGTAACGATGTGTAGCATGAATATTATTGCGGGAGAATTAGACGCATAAAAATTATAGATCTTGGATTATACATTTTACATTAATCCAAATTCCATAAAAATTGAAATTTTTTAGAATTTAAAATCTAAAATTCAAAATTTAAAATTTAAAAAAGTGAGCGAAACAATAGCTTTTAAACCGGAAAGTTTAGCACAGGTACACAAGATGATCGCACGATATCCTGAAGGCAGACAGAAATCTGCACTTATCCCTGTACTTCATTTGGCACAGAAAGAGTTCGGAGGATGGCTGGACGTTCCTGTAATGGATTATGTCGCAGAATTATTGAGCATTAAGCCCATTGAAGTGTATGAGGTAGCGACTTTCTACACGATGTTCAATATGAAGCCGGTAGGAAAATATGTACTGGAAGTATGCAGAACAGGTCCTTGCATGGTCTCGGGAAGCGAAAAGATCCTTAACCATATCCGGACTAAACTGAACATTAAGGACGGAGAAACCACAGAAGACGGAATGTTCACCTTAAAGCCGGCAGAATGTTTAGGAGCTTGCGGATATGCTCCGATGATGCAGTTGGGAAAATTTTTTCATGAAAATTTAACGATAGAAAAAGTAGACGAAATCCTTGATCTTTGCAGAGAAGGACAGATCGCTTTGGACTAATTGAGTTAATTTTTAAAATAATTATAAAAAGCTAAAAGCCATAAGCCAATAGCTAAAAGCATAATAAAAAATGAGTAAAAAACTTTTACTTAAAGACGCACATATAGAAGGAATCCGCTACTTTGAAACCTATCGTAAGCAAGGAGGTTACACAGCAGCTGAAAAAGCCTTGAAAATGACACCGGACGAAATTCTGGAAGAAGTAAAAGCTTCAGGACTTCGTGGCCGTGGTGGAGCTGGGTTCCCAACCGGAATGAAATGGAGCTTCCTGGCAAAACCGGAAGGCGTTCCAAGACACCTGGTAGTCAATGCCGATGAATCTGAGCCGGGCACTTTCAAAGACCGATATCTGATGGAATTCCTTCCGCATCTTTTGATTGAAGGAATGCTGATTTCATCCTACTGTTTAGGTTCCAACACTTCGTATATCTACATCCGTGGAGAATATTCATGGATTCCGGATATTCTGGAAGAAGCTATTGAGGAAGCCAAAGCAGCTGGATTTTTAGGTAAAAATATATTAGGAACAGGTTTCGATCTTGAAATTTATGTTCAGAGAGGTGCCGGAGCCTATATCTGTGGTGAAGAAACTGCTTTACTTGAGTCTCTTGAAGGAAAAAGAGGAAACCCAAGACTGAAACCACCATTCCCGGCTGTAAAAGGTCTTTGGGAAAGACCAACCGTAGTCAACAACGTTGAATCGATCGCAGCTATCGTTCCGATCATTGATATTACCGGAGCAGAATATGCTAAAATTGGTGTTGGAAGATCTACAGGTACAAAATTGATTTCGGCTTGTGGAAATATCAACAAACCAGGCGTTTATGAGATCGATATGACGATTACCGTTGAAGAATTTATTTACTCAGACGAATACTGCGGTGGAATTAAGGACGGAAAAAGACTGAAAGCCTGTATTCCGGGTGGAAGTTCCGTTCCGATCGTTCCTGCTAACTTATTATTGAAAACCGTAAACGGAGAACCAAGATACATGAACTACGAATCTTTGGCAGACGGTGGTTTTGCTACCGGAACCATGATGGGTTCAGGAGGATTCATCGTGCTGGATGAAGACCAGTGCGTTGTAGAGCACACCATGACTTTGGCCAGATTCTATAATCACGAAAGCTGCGGACAATGTACGCCTTGCCGTGAAGGAACGGGATGGATGTACAAGATTTTAAAGAAGATCGAGAAAGGAGAAGGAAAAATGGAAGACATCGATCTTCTTTGGGACATCCAGAGAAAGATCGAAGGAAATACAATATGCCCGTTGGGTGATGCCGCGGCCTGGCCGGTTGCAGCAGCAATCCGTCATTTCAGAGATGAATTTGAATGGCATGTTAAAAACCCTGAATTGTGTTTAACACAAAATTACGGATTGGCTCATTATGCGGATCCGATCCCTGCAGTTGAAAACAATGCTTAAGATGAAACAGATATTAGCAGTCGGCATTATGATGTCGGGTCTTGCTTTTGGACAAGTCAAAAATGACACAATAGATAAGGAATACAAATTGGAGGTTACTCCATTTAAAGCCGAAAAGAAAGAAAAGCCGATGCCGCTAAGCAAAAAAGGCCAGATCTTTATCTTTTACGGATGGAACAGAGGAGCCTACAGCAATTCTGATATTCATTTCAGCGGAAATGGCTATGATTTTCAGCTGAATAACGTATCGGCAAGGGATAAACCGACAAAATTCGGTATTGTCTATTTTGATCCGAGCTGGTTTACCGTAACACAGTACAATTTCAGGCTTGGCTATTTTATTAAAGACAATCTGGCGCTGGTATTAGGTATCGATCACATGAAGTATGTTATGAAGCAGGACCAGACGGTTGATTTCAGAGGAGAGATCTCAGATCCGAAATATGCAGCCATGGTACAGAACGGACAGGTGAATCTGTCGGACGGACAGTTTCTTACTTTCGAGCATACAGACGGACTGAATTATGAAAATCTAGGTCTTGAAAAATACAAGAATCTGGTTCATAAAAAGAATGTCGACCTGGTATGGTCTTACGGAGCGGGACTTGGATTCATGTTTCCGAAGAGTAACGTAAAACTTTTTGGCAATGACAGGAGTGACCGTTTTCATGTAGCCGGGCTGGGAACCGATCTCAGATCAAGCCTTAACATGGTGTTCTGGAAAAACTGGATCATCAGAGCCGAAGCCAAAGCAGGATACATCAATATGTGGGATATTAAGACCACCTTAAATAATAAACCGGATAAAGCCAGACAGGATTTTGTTTTTGGAGAAGTATTGGCCGGAATCGGATATACATTTAATACGAAAAAGTATAATTAAAATATAGCTAAAGCTTTCACAGCACAAGCGAAAAAGCATAGAATATGAGCGAAGAGGTTAAAAAATTCAAAATAACTATAGACGGACAGACTACTGAAGTTTTGCCAGGAACTTCTATTTTAGAAGCGGCAAGACAAATCGGTGGTAAGTCTGTACCTCCTGCAATGTGCTACTACAGCAAATTGGAAACCAGTGGAGGAAGATGCAGAACCTGCCTGGTAGAAGTTTCCAAAGGGTCTGAAGCAGATCCGCGTCCTATGCCGAAATTGGTTGCGAGCTGCAGAACCAACGTGATGGATGGAATGGAAGTAAAAAACCTGACCTCCGAAAAAGCACAGGAAGGGAGAAAAGCAGTGACCGAATTCTTATTGGTAAATCATCCGCTGGACTGTCCTATCTGCGACCAGGCCGGAGAATGTCACCTCCAGGATTTAGGATATGAGCACGGTGTGGAAAATACCAGAACGGAATTCGAAAGAAATACTTACGATGCGGATGATCTTGGTCCTCACATCAAACTGAACATGAACCGTTGCATCCTTTGTGCAAGATGCGTATTAGCAGCAAATCAGTTAACTGGAGAAAGAGAGCACGGGATTCTTTTCAGAGGAGATCACGCCGAAATTTCCACGTATTTAAATAAAGCTTTGGATAATGACTTCATCGGAAACGTTATCGACGTTTGCCCGGTTGGAGCATTAACCGACAGAACAGCGCGTTTTGCCAGCAGAGTGTGGTTTACGAAGCCCATGAACGCTTCTTGTAAGTGCGATAAATGTTCAGGAAAAGCTGTTGTGTGGATGAAAGGTGACGAGATCGTAAGAGTTACTGCCAGAAAAGATCAGTGGGGAGAAGTGGAAGAATTTATCTGTGACACCTGCCGTTTCGAGAGAAAAGCGCTTTCTGACTGGAACATCGAAGGTCCGAGACATATCGACAGACATTCCGTAATTTCGTTAAACCATTACGAAAAGCCTAAAGATGAATTGAGAATCTTAGACAATCCGATGGCGAAGGAAATCAGCGAAAAAGACGAAAAATAATTTGAAAATTTGATAATGAGTTAATTTGAAAATGAAATCTCTGGTGTTGCGAAGACTACTTCCCTCCTCCAGCTTCCATCTTCAAGCCTCTGATATCTAACATCTATAAAAATAAAAATGGATTTACTTACATTTAAACTTATACTTGTACTGGCTCTTTTCCTGCTTTCTTTAACGATCGCAGCCTACTCAACCTGGGCGGAAAGAAAAGTTGCCGCCATTATGCAGGACCGAATCGGGCCAAACAGATCAGGACCTTTCGGATTACTGCAGCCTCTGGCAGACGGTGGAAAGTTCTTCTTTAAAGAAGATTTTACCCCGCAAAATGCAGAAAAATTCCTTTTTGTATTGGGTCCTGCCTTAGTAATGTTTATTTCATTGATCACAGGAGCCGTTATTCCTTGGGGTAAAAGTTTAAATATTGCCGGAACTTCATATGATCTTCAGGTGGCCAATATTGACGTTGGTGTACTATTCATCATCGGAATGGCTTCCATCGGTGTTTACGGAATTATGATCGGAGGCTGGGCTTCCAACAACAAATATTCATTATTAGGCGCTATCCGCGCTTCTTCCCAAATGATTTCTTACGAATTGGCTATGGGATTGGCTTTGCTTTCCATCATTATGATGACGGGAAGCTTAGATTTAAAAGAAATCACGGCAAGCCAGACAAATGGAAAACTTTGGGGAGTCATTCCTTGGGTTTCCGGTCTTAACTGGAATATTTTTTACCAACCGGTCGCGTTTCTCGTGTTCATTGTGGCAGCTTTAGCAGAAACCAACAGGCACCCTTTCGATTTACCTGAGTGTGAATCTGAACTGGTAACCGGATATTCTACAGAATACTCTTCCATGAAATTAGGTTTATACATGTTCGGTGAGTATGTGAACATGTTTATTTCCAATGCTTTCATGGTAGTTCTTTTCTTCGGAGGTTATAACTATCCGGGAATTGAGTGGGTTACTCAGAACTGGGGTGAGAATACTGCAGGAATCCTGAGCATTTTAGCATTTTTAATGAAAACCGTTATCGGAATTTTGATCTTTATGTGGATCAGATGGACCCTTCCGAGATTCAGATACGATCAATTGATGCATTTAGGTTGGAAAACATTAATTCCAATGGCATTGGTAAACTTGCTGGTTACAGGTGCTGTAATTTTAGCATTTGGAAATTAATTAATTTGAAAATTTGAGAATGAGTTAATTGAACATTGAATACAACAATTATTTTTAGCTCAATAACTATAAAATTAAGATAACAGACAAGATTTGTCTAAAATCTGATGTCTAACATCTAACATCTATAATTAAATGAAACTTACGAACAGATCAAAAGTTGTTTCTAATAAGGAAATGACCCTTGCTGAAAAAATCTATCTTCCTGCGATCTTCACAGGGATGGGGATTACCTTTAAGCATGCTGTAAGAACCGTATTGAAAGGGGCCCCTGCAGTATACTCCTATCCGGAAGTACAGAAGCCCAGAGCGGATATCTGGAGAGGTCAGCACGTTTTGAAAAGAGACGAGGAAGGCCGGGAAAGATGTACCGCTTGCGGGCTTTGTGCAGTAGCGTGTCCTGCAGAAGCAATCACGATGACTGCCGCTGAAAGAACCAAGGAAGAAAAGCACCTTTACAGAGAAGAAAAATACGCATCCGTATATGAAATCAATATGTTGAGATGTATTTTCTGCGGAATGTGTGAAGAGGCCTGCCCTAAGTCTGCCATCTATCTTACCGACAGATTGGTTGATGTAGAAACCAACAGAGGTTCTTTCATTTACGGAAAAGATAAATTGGTTGAAAAAATAAACGAAAGGATTGATATCACTGAAAGACAATCCGAGAAACAAAAAAATGCGGTAAAATAATGGATCAGTTTTTATTTTTCTTGGTGGCGTTTTTAGCAGTCGCAAGTGCGGTGTATTTCGTATTTGCGAGGAATCCTTTGTATGCTATTTTGTCATTAATTGTTACAATGTTTTCTATTGCGGGCATGTACATTCTGCTGAATGCCCAATTCCTTGCAATTATCCAGATTATTGTTTACGCCGGAGCGATCATGGTATTATTCCTCTACATCCTCATGATGCTTAACCTCAATAAGCAAGACGAAAGTAAGAAGAACAATACTTTAAAATTTGTCGGCGTTTTTACGGCAGGTCTTTTACTTATAGGAGTTTTAGGCGTATTCAGAGGCGTTCAGCAGAATCAGATTGTCGTTGAAAATGTGGACGGAAGTGTCGGACTTACGAAAAATCTGGGAAGACTTTTGTTTAATGAGTATGTTTTACCGTTTGAGCTTGCATCCATCCTTATTTTGGCAGGTATTGTAGGTGCGGTATTAATCGGTAAAAAAGATTTATAAATTATGGGAGAAGTAAATACATTTATACAAAGCATCCCTCTGAATTATTTCATCATTCTTTCGTCAGTATTATTCTGTCTGGGAGTATTGGGAGTATTATTGAGAAAAAATGCGATTGTTATTTTGGGTTGTGTGGAGCTTATGCTGAATTCTGTCAACCTTTTACTGGCTGCATTTTCAGCCTATAAAGGAAATGGCGACGGACAACTTTTAGTTTTCTTCATTATGGTAGTGGCTGCTGCGGAAGTGGCGGTAGGTCTGGCAATTATTGCTATGCTGTATAGAAATACCCGTTCTGTGGATGTAAGTATATTTAATAAATTAAGAGGATAAGAATGGAAAATTTAGTGTATGCAATAATACTTTTACCACTTTTAGGTTTTCTTATTAACGGTCTGTTCGGGAAAAATCTTCCGAAAATTGTTGTTGGTAGCTTGGCTACGGCGATGGTTTTTGCGTCTTTCTGCATCGCAGTAAGTATTTTTATGAATTTTGATTCCGAAAGCCAGCCTGTCATTGTAAAAGCTTTTGAATGGTTTAGAGTAAATGGAGTTCAGATCAATTTTGGATTCCAGATCGATCAGCTGTCATTAATGATGGTGATGATCATCACAGGAATCGGTTCTTTAATTCACCTCTACTCTATCGGATATATGAGCCACGATAAAGGGTTTTATAAGTTTTTCACTTATTTAAATCTGTTTATCTTCTCCATGTTATTATTGGTAATGGGAAGCAACTACCTGATCCTGTTCATCGGATGGGAAGGGGTTGGATTGTGTTCTTATTTACTCATCGGATTCTGGTACACCAATGAAGAATATGGTAAAGCGGCAAGAAAAGCTTTCATCATGAACAGAATCGGTGACCTTGCGTTATTGATCGGTATTTTCATGCTGGCTTCCCAAACGAATGCTGTTGATTATCTTACCATAAGAGAAAACGCAGGAAAATTTGAATTAGACGGAAGCGTAATTATCTTTATTACGGCGAGTTTATTTATCGGAGCTACCGGTAAATCAGCTCAGGTTCCGTTGTATACCTGGCTTCCGGATGCAATGGCCGGGCCGACTCCCGTTTCTGCATTGATTCACGCGGCAACGATGGTAACAGCGGGTATCTATCTGGTCGTAAGATCTAACTTCTTATTTACTTTAGCACCAACTGTTCAGGGAGGAATTTTATTCATCGGATTCTTAACAGCTGCTTTGGCTGGCTTCTACGCACTACGTCAGAACGACATCAAAAAAGTATTGGCCTACTCTACCGTTTCACAGCTTGGATTTATGTTCATCGCTTTAGGATTGGGAGCTTATACAACGGCCATGTTCCACGTAATGACACACGCTTTCTTCAAAGCGCTACTGTTCTTAGGAGCGGGTTCTGTAATTCACGCGATGAGCAACGAGCAGGATATGCGTTTTATGGGTGGTTTGAAAAAATATATTCCGCTTACTCACGCTACTTTCCTTATCGGAACATTGGCTATTTCAGGATTCCCTTTATTATCAGGGATGATTTCCAAAGACGAAATTTTAGTAGCCGCTTTTGCTAAAAATCCGGTATACTGGGTGATCTTATTTATTTTAGCAGCAATTACGGCAACTTATATGTTCAGATTGTATTATTTGACTTTCCACGGAGAGTTCAGAGGTACTGAAGAACAAAAGCACCATTTACATGAAAGCCCGACCAATATGACCTTACCTTTGATCGTATTGGCGATTCTTTCTGTAGTTGGCGGTTTAATCAATCTTCCTCACTTTATCGGTCACGGTCATTATGCAAAATTAATGGAATGGCTGAAACCGGTTCTTACTGAGGAGAGCTTTAACCAAATGGAAGCAACTCTTTCGGGAGTTCCGTTTGGAACTGAAATGATACTTTTAGGGGCGACTGTTTTGATGTTCTTTACGGTTTGGTTTATGGTTAAAAACACTTATGTAAATAAGAAAAAACAAGCATTACCTGAGGAACAGTACACAGGATGGGAAAAACTGTCTGCCCGAAAATTATATGTTGACGAACTTTACAATGCATTAATTGTAAAAACTGTTGAAGGATTAGGACGCGGAGGAAAGATGTTTGATAAAGGTATTCTTGATCGTTTTGTAGACTTTGTAGGCGAGGGTGCTGAAGACAGCGGAAAAGCCATGAAGCGCATCCAGAACGGAAATGTCGAGAACTACATTCTGATCATGTCTTTAGCGGTAGGAATTATACTGATTGTTAACTTTATATTACAATAATGTCTGGTTTATTATTAACATTATTACTATTACCTCTAGTAGGTTCAGGATTAGTTTTTGCATGGAAAAATAAATCCAGCAAATATTTGGCATTGGGAATTGCGTTGATACAAATGCTTATTACCTTCTACATTACGGCGGATTTTGATTTTAATCCGACAGTAGACAGCGTATTACAGCACGAGATCAATTACCCATGGTCACAATTTATTAAGAGCACGCTTCACTTCGGTATCGATGGGATGAGTTTGCTTCTTCTATTGCTGACGAATATTTTAACACCAATCATTATCTTATCTTCTTTTAATGAAAATGTAAGCTACAGAAACACCTTCTACGGTTTGATCCTGCTAATGCAGTTCGGATTGGTTGGAGTTTTCACTTCGCTTGACGGATTATTGTTCTACATTTTCTGGGAAGTAACGTTGATTCCGATCTGGTTCATTGCCGGGCTTTGGGGTCAGGAAAATAAAAGATTTGAATTCACTACGAAATTCTTCGTCTATACCTTCGTTGGATCATTATTCATGTTAGCAGGATTGATTTATGTTTACAATCACTCCGCATCTTTTGCACTGACAGATCTTTATAATGCTCAATTAAACGAAACGCAACAAACGGTGATATTCTGGTTTATCTTCTTTGCTTTTGCAGTGAAATTACCTGTATTCCCTTTCCATACCTGGCAACCAGATACGTATACTTATTCGCCGACTCAAGGATCAATGCTTTTATCAGGGATCATGCTTAAAATGGCGATTTATGGAGTTATGCGTTATTTATTACCGATCACTCCGCTTCCGATAGCAGGAATTTCAGGACAGATTGTAATTATCTTAGCCATCGTAGGAATCGTTCACGGAGCTTTAATCGCGATCATCCAAACGGATATGAAGAGAATTATTGCATATTCTTCATTCTCTCACGTGGGGCTTATGGTTGCAGGGATCTTCGCTTCTGCGGTGATAACTTTAAGAGGGACTTTCAACATCGAAGGTGCTGAAGGAGCTTTGGTACAGACTTTTGCGCACGGTATCAATGTGGTGGGTTTATTTTACTGCTGTGATATTTTATACAAAAGATTCAAATCAAGAGACATCAGACAAATGGGAGGTCTTGCAAAAGTAGCTCCTAAATTTGCCGTATTGTTTCTGATCATTATATTAGGTTCTATGGGCGTTCCATTGACCAATGGTTTCATCGGGGAATTTATCCTATTGAAATCGGTATATGATTTCAACGGATTGGCAGCCGTAATTGCAGGTCTTACCGTAATTCTTGCCGCTGTCTACCTATTGAGGTTCTATGGAAAAGCAATGTTCGGACAAGGAGACGAAGCGGTTCTGAGTACCGCGAAAGATTTGTCTACCGTAGAGTTTTCTGTACTGGCGAGTTTAGCAGTTTTTGTGATTGTATTCGGTATTTTTCCGCAGCCAATCATTGAAATGGTGAATAGTTCGCTGAAGTTTATCTACACGGCGATGGCCAGTTAAAATTAAAAGATTTAAAAATTAAAAAATACGAGATCACCAGGATAAAAGGTAAGGGCGACGATCGATTTTAAACTTTTAGCCTACTTTAATCTTCAAATCTCAAATCTATATTATGAGTGTTTTAATTATTGTTTTCCTAACGGCAGTTGTTGCGTTATTTTCAGGAGTCTTTGAACAGGGGAAATTCGCAAGATATATTGGGATTTTGGGACTAATCATCGCATTATGGGTAAGCTTTATGCCGGAATGTGCATTCTTTGCGCAGTACCGTCATATGTATGATTACACTGAAAATACGGCATTATTCACTAAAATATCAATTGTAACCACACTGTTATTATTTTTTCTCGGAGGTTTTGCATTCAGTAACCACAGAAGCCACCAGTCGGAGCTTTACGCTTTAATGCTGTTTGCGCTGTGCGGTGGAATTATCCTTTTCGGATACCAGAATATGGTAACCTTATTCCTGGGAGTTGAAATTCTTTCTATTCCTTTATACGTCATGGCCGGGGCCAATAAAACTGATTTAAGATCCAATGAAGCGTCTATCAAATATTTCCTGATGGGTGCCTTTGCAACAGGCTTCCTGTTGTTTGGGATTGCCTTCATCTACGGAAGTGTAGGAAGCTTTGATTTATATACGATCCAGAATTTCGGCGTTTTGAATCCTAAAGACGGGATGTTTATCCTGGGAGTTTTACTGATCCTTTGTGCATTGGCATTTAAAGTGGCATTGGCGCCTTTCCATATGTGGAGTCCTGATGTGTATTATGGCGCGCCGTCGCTGATTACCGCATTCATGGCGAGTGTGGTGAAGATCTCCGGATTCTATGCGCTATTCAGATTAATGACCATCGGATTTGGTGCGGTAACTGCAGAATGGATCAACGTTTTTGGCGTATTCCTGATCATTACTCTGTTACTGGCCAACGTAATGGGACTTGCCCAGACGAATGCCAAGAGAATGCTGGCATATTCTTCAGTTTCCCACGCAGGATACATCGGTTTGGTATTCTTTGGAATGACCAGCCTTTCAACGTATAATTTAGCCTTTTATCTGTTTGCCTATTCTTTATCTACGGTAGGTGTATTCATGTGTTTAATTTATGTTGAAAAACTGAAGAGAGAAACTTCTTTCGGAGCTTTCAGAGGCTTGGCAAAGACCGAACCTTTATTGGCAACGGTAGCGTCCATCTCCATGCTTTCCATGGCGGGTATTCCGTTGACAGCCGGTTTTATGGGAAAATTTGCCTTATTCTCCCAGGCCATGGATTCAGACCATGGCGTTTTCCTGGTGCTGGTAGCCGTTTTAGGTTCTGCCCTGTCGATCGCCTATTATTTAAGATTAATTATTTCCATGTTCTTTTTTAAAGAAAGTACATTCAAATCTTCAGAAAAAGTAACAGTGACTTATAATATTGTTGCTGTTGTAATTATCGCTTCCATTATTGTTTTGGGAGTGTACCCGGACTTGTTTGCAAAACAGTTCGGACTATAAAAAAATCGCTTAAAATAACAGACCACAACTGCAAAGTTGTGGTTTTTTTATACCTTTACTTTAAATTTCAGTTTTGGCCAATCTTTACAAAAAAGACGCTCCATTTCAGGTTTATATTTCTTTCAAAAAATATTTGGATGTGCTCGAACATATCCGGTACAATGACCGTTTGGATTACCGGGTGAACTATGCCAAATCCCTGATCGATAAAACCAAAAACTTTAAAGAACTGAGAGACGGGTTTCAGGATATTTCACTGCTTGAAAAACATGATGAACTAATCAAGTTACTGCTTTCCGACCTGTTCCCTACGGGACTGACGCACAACGAAATAAAAGCAGCAAGTATTCCGCTCTCCAATATCACGTTCAACTATACCGAAAGATTTAAAAATATTCTGAAAGATGCCGGTAA
>JBMDXW010000280.1:0-16757 GCA_048594965.1 Chryseobacterium sp. | reverse complement strand
AGAAGAAATGCCGATCGGATTAATACTGTGCGCAGAAAGCAGTAAAGAACAGGTAGAACTTCTGGAAATGCCTAAGGACGGAATCATGGTTGCAGAATACTGGACCGAATTGCCACCTAAAAAAGAACTCGAAAGAAAGTTACATTTGGCTTTAATTGAGGCGAAAGACGTTTCGAGAGTAAAAAATTGATATAAATTCACTATTTAAAAAAATGCGAAAAAAAGAAGCCCGTATATTAATTGTAGATGACGATGAAGATATTTTGTTTTCGGCAAGGGTCTGGCTTAAGAAATTTTTTACCGAAGTCAGCTGTCTCAGCCAGCCCAAAAACATTTTGAAATTTTTGTCCGAGCATCAGGTTGATGCCGTACTTCTGGATATGAATTTCCGGAAAGGTTTTGAAAGCGGGCAGGACGGATTGTACTGGATGAAAGAAATCAAAACGCTTGAACCCCAGCTTCCGATCATCCTGATGACCGCGTACGGCGAAGTGGAACTTGCGGTGGAAGCCCTGAAAAACGGAGCCTCCGATTTTATCCTGAAACCCTGGAATAACGAGAAACTGTATGCTTCCGTGAATCTCGCCGTTGATATTTCACGGAAAAATAAGAAGCTGAACCAATGGGAAAATATCAGCGTAAAAACCAATCAATATCAATTGGAAACCCAATCTTCTGCAATGCAGGAAATTATGGATCAGATCGAGAGAGTGGCTGCCACGGACGCCAATGTTTTGCTTCTGGGAGAAAACGGAACCGGCAAATATGTCTTGGCAGAATACATCCATGAGCTGTCGGAGCGGAAAAACCAGCCTTTCGTCCACATCGATCTGGGAAGTCTATCGGAAAATCTGTTTGAATCTGAATTGTTCGGGTATAAAAAAGGTGCGTTTACCGATGCACACCAGGACTACGCCGGAAAAATTGAAAATGCCGAAAACGGGACGGTTTTTCTTGATGAAATAGGAAATCTCCCGCTTCATCTTCAAACCAAATTATTAAGTTTGATTCAAAACAGAAAACTGTCGAGGATAGGAGAAAGTAAAGAACGATTGCTTGATGTGCGGTTTATTTTTGCAACCAATGAAAATCTTAGAAAAGCCGTTTCCGAAAGCCGTTTCCGCAAAGATCTTTATTACAGGATCAATACGGTTGAACTGAATATTCCGAGCCTGAAACAGCGGTTGGAAGATATTCCGTCTCTGACAGAGTACTTCCTGGATAAATACAAACAGAAATATCACAAACCGAACCTGGTTTTAAATGAAACTTTAATTTCAGAATTAACGAATTATTCGTGGCCGGGAAATATCCGGGAGCTTGATCATTGTGTGGAGCGGAGCGTTATCCTTTCTCATGATAAACAACTCAAACTGCTGATGCCACAGGATGAAGAATCGGAGAAGATGATTGTCAATCTTAATATCGAAGAAATGGAAGAGATCCTGATAAAAAAAGCGTTGAAAAAACACCGGGGCAATATTTCTCTGGCGGCTGAAGATCTGGGCTTATCCCGGGCCGCACTGTACCGTAGAATGGAAAAATTTGAATTGTAGCCCTTATTAGTTGATGGTTAAAAGTTTGATGATGAATAAACAAAAAATAGCCTGGATATTATATATTTTGCTGGCGATCGTCTGCGGAATCGTTGCATTTGATTTTTATTCTCAGAATAAATGGATCAACTGCATCTTATTTTCGCTCATGAGCGTGGTTTGCATTGTTTTGGCGCAGACATCCGGCTTATCTTATATTCAGAAAACCGAAAAACTTCTTCTGGCTATTCAGAAGAAAGATTTTTCATTATTTCCAAAAGCTGAAGATAACAGTCTGGCAGACCATGCGGTAAAGCTTTATTACCAGAGTAAGGAAGAGCATCTTTCACAGTCTTCTTACCAGCTGTTGTATGAAGAAATCCTGAGCCAGCTGGAAATAGGGTTGATGATTCTTTCTGAAAAGGATAAGAGCTGGGAGGTTTTTTATGTAAATCCCATTTTTCTTGAAATTCTCCAGATTCCCAAATATAATTCATGGAGTCTTTACGAAAACAAAACCTCTGATTTTTACCGCATTATTGAGCAGACACAGTACGAAAATTCACAGGAATTTTTTGATATTTCAATTAACGAAAACGCAAAGCAGTCTTTTTCACTGAGAACGAAAAAGGTTCAGACGGCAAAACACCGCTTCTGCATCATCAGCCTGGAATCGGTTCAGAAAATCATTGAGCAAAAGGAAAAACTGGCCTGGAACAACCTGATGAAGGTCATTTCCCACGAGCTTCTGAACACGCTTACTCCTGTGAACAGCCTCATTCAGAATCTGGAATATATAGCCAATCAGGAGGTTATTGAGAAAGAAGACCAGCAGGATATGAAAGAAAGCCTGATGGTCATTAATTCAAAATCCAAGCAATTATTGAATTTTGTGGATGACTACCGACAGGTTGCAGAATTGCCAAAACCTGCTTTTAGAATCATCGCATTAAAAGACATTGTAGAATCTGCACTGAATTTCCTCAAACCTGAATTTGAAAAAAGACATATTAAGACCATCAATTTATTGGAAGACGTGATGATTTCTGCGGATCAAAAAATGATCGAACGTTGCCTTATCAATCTTTATCTCAATGCTATATACGCTGTTTCCCAAGACATTGAAAGGGTTATTAAAACACAAATCAGGACACATAACAAACGCATCATCCTGAGTGTTGAAGATAACGGAACCGGAATTCAGAAAGAAATTCAGGATAAGATTTTCCTTCCTTTTTTTACGACCCGAAGCGGAGGTTCAGGGATCGGGCTTACCCTTAGCAAAAGCATTATTGAAGCTCATGGCGGCTATTTAAATTATAAGCCTCTGGAACAGGGGAGCCGTTTTGAGATCTGGTTTATCGAGTAATCATGATCGTCATTTTGATTTATTGAAGGCAATTTTTCCCTTCATTGAGCGGTAAACGGGTCAATTATAATTATGTAGTTTTTGAGCTGACTGTTTCTTTTGGTAAATGTATCCGATAATAATTGCTGCGGTGGCAGGCAGGCATAGTAATAACCCTTCGCGGCCGATATATTTATAGGTCAGCAAAGCTGCTGAAATAAGGATCCATCCCGCCAGAAAATAATAATTTGCGAGTCTGATATTGCTGTACTCAGGATCATCTTTACGGTAAGGAATAAGGATAAAACTCAGATGTGCAAGAATAGTCCCTGTTAGAATATCGATACAATGGTGCTGATAAGTGGTCAAGGTTGAAATTCCTAAAAGAATGAGACAGATCATCAGCGGGGAACGCCATTTTGACTGTTCTTTAAACACCGTCCAAAATATAAATGCAAAAGCGATATGAAGCGATGGGGATTGGTTGAAGCGCGAGTCGAATGTATTTAAGAATGAAAAAGGAAGCTTTAAGATGCTGTTTGTCACATCGGGTTTTACAAATGAAAATCGTAAAGGAACAGTGACAAAGAATATCCCCGCTATAATAGTCACGAAAAGCATTCTCCAGGTTAATATTTTTAATTGATTTTTGTTTTTACAGAGAAAAAAGACAACACAAAAAAACAGCCCGCCCGCCATATACGGAATGATAGACAACGGGATAAATGGAATACATTTTTCGAAGTCGAAAGTGAATGAGTCTGCATCGGCGGTAGAAGAAGCGTACCATGTGCAAAGGTTGTAGACGGTCATGAATACTACGGTGCTTAGGGTCAATGCAAATGCTTGCTGCCGGACTTTCAATTGCTTTTCAGTTAGTCTCTTTTTTAGCATAATTTATTTAATAGAAAGTTCATACGGATTTACGGCCTATTTTTAAAATAAACTAAAAATGACTTACACCAATGATATTTCCGGTCCGGAAGTTAAACGGTCCGATGAATAAATTTAACCGAAGCCATTCTGCAAATTTTCTAAACTTTCTTCTCTTATTTTTTGATTTGATTAAAATAGTACTTAAAACAGTGCTTTCAATATCTTTTGATTCATTTTTGATTTCAAAATTCATGCTATTCTCCGGTAAAAGTTCGGAGAGATAAAAGATTAGGTAGCTATTCGATAAAAACCATCCTAAACGAGTAGTTCTGGCTTGCATATATTGAGATTCTAGAGAAGTTAAAAAGCTGATGGGCCTGAATTTTTCCGGTCTGGTGCAACCGTTTTGGTTAAATAGTACCGGGATTTTGTTAATCTTTCGGAAAATGATTGGTGCAACTTTGTACTCACAAATCAAAACAATGAAAATAATATTAACGGGTTCTTTAGGGAACATAGGAAAGCCTCTCAGTAAATTACTGGTAGCTGCCGGCCATCAGGTTACGGTGATCAGCAGCAAAAAAGAGAGAAGTCTTGAAATAGAAACATTGGGTGCCATTCCAGCCATAGGAAGCATTCAGGATGTGGAATTTTTAACAGAAACCTTTAAAGGTGCTGATGCAGTATATTTAATGGAAGCCTGGGAAAGTATCGGAAGTCTCTTCGATAAAGACATCGATTTCTTAGCCGAATTTAAAAAAATAGCGCAGACCTACGTTACCGCTGTAGGACGGTCAGGGGTAAAAAAAGTGATCCACCTAAGCAGCATCGGTGCACATTCTGATCAGGGTACAGGAAGTCTTTTGGTCCATTATCATGTGGAGCAGGTCCTTAGGACTCTTCCTGAAGATATTTCAATCAAATTTATGCGCCCCGTAGGATTTTTCAGCAATATCTACCGGTGGTTACCGACGATCCGCTCTCAGGGGAAAATCATTCAGAGCTACGGTGGCGCAAACAAAGAACCGTGGGTTTCCCCATACGATATTGCAGCCACTGTTGCGGACGAAATGGAAAAGCCTTTCAGCGGAAGAACCGTCCACTACATAGCGAGCGATGAGGTCTCTCCTGACGAGATTGCCGCTGTTCTAGGAAAAGAAATCGGTAGTCCGGATCTGGAATGGAAAGTAATTCCGGGGAGAGAATTATTAGATCAGATGCTTTCTGCCGGTGTCAACAAATGGATCGCTGAAGGACTGGTGGCCATGCAGTCGGCACAGGGAGACGGCAGCCTCTACGAAGATTTTTATGCCTGTCAGCCAATATTCGGTAAAGTGAAATTAGCAGATTTTGCTAAAGAATTTGCCCAAATCTATAACAGTAAAATTTAAATTAAAATGAAAACAGCATTAATAACAGGAGCCAATAAAGGAATAGGCTATGAAACGGCTAAACAACTTTTAGAAAACGGGTATTTCGTTTATATCGGAAGCCGCAATATCGAAAACGGAGAATCTGCTGTGCAACAACTCAGAGCACTGGGATTTGAAAATACGGAAGCCATTCAGCTGGATGTAGCCGATGCTGCTTCTGTAGCTGAAGCACGATTGAGCGTCGGAAATAAAACCGAGGTGCTGGATGTGCTTATCAACAACGCAGGAATAAACGGTGGAATGCCGCAGGCGGCCCTGGAAGCTCCGGCAGAGGCTTTTCAAAAAGTAATGGATACCAATCTGTACGGAGTGATCCGCACGACCCAGGCATTTATGGATCTTCTTTGTAAATCTGAAGAGCCGAGGATCGTCAATGTCTCTTCCAGTGGCTGTTCGCTCACATTACATTCTGATCCCGACTGGACTTATTACAGTCATAAAGCAGCCGTTTATACTGCTTCAAAAGCGGCGATGAATATGTATACGATCCATCTTGCGTACGAACTTAGGGATACATCTTTTAAGGTCAATGCCGTATGTCCGGGATTTGTTGCGACGGATTTTAATGATCACAGAGGTACCGGAACAGCAGAAGAGGGCGGAAAAAGAATTGCAAAATATGCCATGATCGGTCAGGACGGACCTTCCGGAAAATTCATTAGCGAAGAATATAATCCCGAAACCGGTGAAATACCTTGGTAATTAATTCACTATTTTTACACGATCAGCCTTTGAAATAATTTTTCGGGCTGATCATTAAGATTTAAAAATGAAAAGCAATCCCAATCATCTGCATAAATTTTTGTCGTTATCTGAATTCCACAAAATGTTCGGATTACCCAAACCTGAGCATCCGCTGGTCAGCTTCATCCGGCTGGAAGATATGACGCTGCCGGAGAATTTGTCTGATCAGATGGTCCTGGACTTTTATAAGATCGCTTATAAAGATACCATCGGCAGCGCGAAGTATGGGCAGCATCATTATGATTTTGGGGAAGGAGGGCTGGTTTTTACGGCTCCGGGCCAGCTTTTTGAAAAACCTAAGAATAATAAAAGCAAAGGCTTCCTTATCCTGGTGCATCCCGATTTTCTGCTTTCCTATCCGCTGGCTAAGAAAATCAGGCAGTACGGGTTCTTTTCCTATTCTACAGACGAGGCGCTGCAGGTGTCGGAAAAGGAAAAGGAAATTTTGTTTTCCGTATTCAGGATTATTGAGGAGGAGCTTCAAAGCAGGACGGATGACTTCAGCCAGAATGTGGTGATCTCGCAGCTCGAATTGCTTCTGAATTACAGCAGCCGGTATTACAAAAGGCAATTTATAACGTATAAAGCAGTCAATGACCATCTTATTGAGAAGTTTGAAAAAGTGCTGGACGATTTTTTTAATGATGAGGAAAAACTTGAGAAAGGAATGCCGACTGTACAGGAAGTTGCAGATCAGTTAAATATCTCACCCAGCTACCTGAGCGACATGCTGCGTTCTTTGACAGGTCTCAACACGCAACAGCATATCCATAACAGGTTTGTTGAAAAAGCGAAGGAAATACTTTCTACGACAGATTGGTCGGTTTCACAGATTGCTTATCATATGGGATTTGATTATCCGCAGTCTTTTACCAGATTATTCAAGAGTAAAACCAATCAGACGCCTTTGGAATTCAGGCAGTCATTCAATTAACCGGTAATCATGAGTATGAATCAGTTTATCCTGGGGCTTCAGGCCAGAAATCTGACGGTAGAAATCCATCATCACTCTGCTTACCAGATTGTGCTGTCCAATGATTTGCCATTTCATTCGACAATCAACGGCAGCTTGCACGAAGGAATTTATGGTTTTCTGATCAAACCCCATGTCAAACATTTTTGTGTGGCAGAAAACGGAACCCTGAACGTTCTGAATATTGAACCTTATTCCTCGGTCGGCATGGAGTTATCAGGTTTTTTTAAAAAAGGCGAAGACCACATCATCTTCTGTAAACCTTCACAGATCAATGCCTTGTTTAATATTGCTGAACATCATGCTGATATTAAAGTCATCATCGAAGCTATATTATCTAAATTGCCTTCCGCCCGTTATGATGAGAGAGTCTCTAAAATTGCGGATTATATTCGGGATCATTATTTCAGATCGGATCTTACACCGCAGACGTTCGCAGATATGGTTTTTCTGTCTCCATCACGGCTGGCATCACTTTTTAAGCAACAGACCGGCAGCAGCATTTCGAAATATCTTTTATGGACAAGGCTGCGTCAGGCAATCTACATTACGCTCAGCGACAAGGAGAGAAGCCTCACCGATATTGCTTACGATACCGGTTTCTACGATCTTCCCCAGCTGAACAAATATATGTATGAGATGTTTGGAATGCCACCGAAAGCCCTGAAATTGAACAGTGATCTGATACAGATTTACTAATCATATTAAAATAACGGTAAATGAAGGCGTCAACTTGAGTGTTGATGCCTTTTTTTTTGAATTCTTATCAACAGGTTAAACAACAGTGATCTGATACAAGTTTATCCGTCTTATTCTGTCCAACTTTGTCATATCAAAATGAAACAAATAAATTTTAAAATCATGAAAGCAATCATCTATCAAAAATTCGGAAATTCAGAAGTATTACAACTGGTAGAACAGGCAAAACCTACGATAAAAGCAGATCAGGTATTGGTTAAGCTAAAAGCATTTTCGATCAATCCTATGGACTGGAAAATCAGAAAAGGAGAGATGAAGCTGATGTCCGGTTCAAAATTCCCAAAATATACAGGGGCTGATTTTGCAGGAATTATCGAAGAAACAGGTTCCTCTGTTAAGGGGTTTCATACAGGAGACGAGGTTTTCGGTATCGTAAAAAACCTGATGAAAGAAGGAGCCTCAGCAGAATACGTTGCCGTTTCAGCATCTTTAGTCTGGAAAAAGCCTGAGACCATCAGTTTCGCAGAAGCATCTTCTCTTCCGGTCGTAGGAACTGCCGCCGTAACTGCCTTTGAGAAAATGGGAAAAATCAATTCTAAAACCAGCATTCTCATCAATGGCGCCACCGGCGGTTTCGGAATGATCCTGCTTCAGTTGCTTAGACAAAAAAGCGCAAATATTACAGCGGTTACCAGCACAAAAGGCGTGGCTTATGCAGAAAAATGGGGAGCGCAAAAGGTGATCGACTATACAAAAGAAAACGTGCTTTTGCAAAAGAAAACCTACGACATTATTATTGATCTTTCAGGCAAAATGGGATATACCGCGGCCAAAGAAATCATGAAGCCCAGGTCTTTATTTATTAACCCGACCCCAAAGCCGGTAGAAATTCCCCTGGCAGCTTTAGGAAATCTGTTCAGATCCAAAAAACACATCGTGCTGCTTTCAAATTCGGCAACCCGGTATACGGAAGTTTTGCTGGATGCCGTAAGTAAAGATCTGGATATCGAGATCAATAGCAAATTTCCCTTTACAAAATTTCACGAAGCTTACCAATATGCGGAAAAGGGCGGATATGTGGGTAAGTTGGTTGTGGAAATTAATGATAATCAATAATTAACTGAATTAAATATAAATCAAAAACAGTGATGCGATACAAGTTTCAGAATGCTGAACATCGGAACTTTGTCCCATCAATCATCAATTAAATTTTAAAACAATGAAAAAAAGAATCGTCGTATTGGGTGCAACAGGAACTGTTGGAAGTAAAGTAACGGAAATCCTTTTAAACGAAGGGCATGAGGTAGTTATTATCACCAGAAGTGCTGAGAAACTTGAACCATTTCGTAAAAGAGGTGCTGAAATTATAAAAGGTGACCTCAATGATGCTGATGTCCTTACCAGTGCATTTAAAAACGCAGACAGTGCCTTCCTGATCCTTCCGGACAATGTAAAGGCTGAAAACACAAGAGCTTACCAAAGAAAGGTAACCGGGAATTTTATGGACGCTATTCAACGGTCAGGAATCAAATATATTGTCAACATGAGCAGCTTGGGCTCGCATATGCATGAAGGGAATGGTATGATGGCCGGCACCGGAGAACAGGAGGTCAGATTGAATCAGTTGGAAGAGGTCAATGTGCTGCATATCCGTTCTGCTTACTTTATGGAGAACTTTTTGAGAACCATCGACTTAGTAAAAAACAAAGGGATCAATGCAACTGCTGCGGATGGCGATCATGCGATCCCGATGGTTGCGACAAGGGATGTGGCCAAAATCATAGCAGGTCATTTGGCCAGGCTTGACTTTAAAGGGAAGAGCATCCATGCGGTGATGGGGCCTCAGAATTACACGCTGAGAGAATTTACCTCAATCATCGGAAATGCTATCGGAAAGCCTGAATTGCCGTATGTAAAGATCCCTTTGGAGCAGGCAAAAGAAATATTTTCAGGAAACGGTTTTACAGAAAATTTCGTAGACAATTTGTTGGAAATGGCCACCGGAATTAAAGAAGGAATCTTTAACTATCAGAAGAGAGCTGCGAATTCCACAACTCCTACAACGGCCGAAGAATTTGTGAAGGAAGTTTATGGTCCTGCTTATCATTTTTAGGATTTAACTGTCAAATATTCATTAGATTAATATGAAATGTTAAACAATAAATTTAATTAAAAAACAGAGGCACAGAAATCAAGATCAGATCGATATGATCTTAGGCAAGGAACAGTCCTGTCTCACTGAAAATGATAAAAACAACAGCCCTGGGAGAATTGTTCTTCAGAGCTGTTTTATTTTAATCTTAAATTTTAGGAGCATTTACAAACCTACAGTCGGTGCTTTTCCGAATTTCTTTTTAAAAGCATGAGAAAAATGAGAAAGACTTTCAAATCCGAGATCCAGGTAAATGGAAGAAGGCTTTTTGTTTTTACTTTCAATTAAGTGCCGCGCTTCATTCAGCCTTTTATCCTGCAGCCATTTCCGCGGCGGCATTCCAAATGTTTTCAGGAAATCTCTTTTAAATCCCGAAAGACTTCTCCCTGTCAGCTGTGCAAACTTTTCCACCGGAACATTGAAGTAAAAATTATTAAGCATAAACCGCTCCAGATCTACTTTGTAAGGTTCCGAAAAATCAAACAGGAAATTGCGGAGTTCGGGAACGGCAAGCAGCATGAGTTTGATGCCTTCCTTTACTTTTAGAAGTCCCATTTTATCTGTCATTTCAGCACCTGAGTTTCTGGCGTAAGGGATAATCGACTGAAAGTATCCTTTGAGAAACTCGTTATCCGGAAGAATCAGATTGGGAAGTCCCGTATATGCCGCGTGAGCATCCATATTCTCCTCCAGGGCAATTTTGCGCATCAGATCCTCCTGAAGAGAGATGACAATAGTTTCGTAATACCCGCCCGGTTCAGGGGTTTTGGTAAGGGTGCCCAACTGATTTTTGTGGATCAGCAATACCTCGCCACCCGAGATCGTGAGTTTCTGCTCGGAAGTCTCCAGAATCATCTGTCCTGAAACCTGCATCACCAAAGTGTGGTGATTCCAGATACAGGCCTTCTCTTTCTTTTCCGAAGAAAGGTAAGAGTAGAAGACAACACCGGGAAGAATTTCTGCTGGACTTTCCATCTATCTTTCTAGGTACGTGCCGCCTTTAATGGCACCTGTTGCAAATGTAGTGTTTAAAATGTTCATTTCCTCACTGCTGAATGCAATATTCATCGCAGCGATATTTTCGGGCAGTCTTGATCTGCGGCTCATGCTCACCAAAGTCATGATGTCGTCGCCCTGTTCTTTCACCCAGGCAATAGCAAGTTGTGTCGGACTAACGCCCTTTCTTTGCGCCATCTCTTTCAAAACTTCTACTTTCTCAAGATTATGAATAAGGTTTTCGCCCTGAAAACGGGAGAAATGATTTCGGTAATCGTCTTGTGGAAGAGGTGCTTTCAGATCACCGGTTAGAAGACCTTCGGCCGTATTTGCGAAGGCTATGATACTGATGCCTAACTCCCGGGCGGTGGGCAAAAGGTCATTCTCGATCTGGCGGTCCGCCAGTGAGTACCCAAGCTCCAAAGCACTGATCGGATAGATGCTGTGGGCGGTCCGAAGCTGTTCGGCATTGATTTCCGATACACCGATATGACGCACCTTGCCTTCCTGGACAAGACCGGCGATCGTCCCGATGATGTCCTCAACCGGTACACTGCCATCCATTCTGCTGGGCTGGTAAAGGTCAATGGTCTCAATTCCCAAACGGGTCAGGGAGTAGTTGACAAAATTCTTGATCGATGCCGGACTTAGATCCATGCCGATCCACTGCCCATTGTGAAAAATAGCTCCGAACTTAACACTGATAAACGCATCGTCACGTCTGTCCTTGATTGCTTTCCCGATAAGCATTTCATTGTGACCTGCACCATAGAAATCTCCGGTATTGAGGAAATTGATTCCACTTTCCAGAGCCTGATGAATGGTTGCAATACTTTCAGCTTCATCAGGGGTCGGGCCGCCCCAGATTGACGACATCCGCATGCATCCCAAACCAAGCTTTGACACCATAGGTCCCTGGTGACCCAATTGAATTTTAGTAATTTCTGACATTGTTTATTCTAATTTGATAGGACAAAGTTCAGCTTTTATATCATACCTTACTTAGCTGTATGGTCCAAATTACTTGTCTGTACGGTCCAAAAGGATTTGTTGATTTGGATTTAATTTAAATAATAATTCAGAATATTTTTAAACAACAGCTGATGTAATGATAATTTATTTACCGAGGATAAAACTTGAAATTTCCGACGATTCTCTATTTGATGAATAAAATTTGTACCTTTATTTATCAATTAGGATTAAAGTATGAAAACCCGTCTGGTATCAGATAATTCGGTAAAGCAGATCGAAATCGTTAAAGTAAAGGATAACATCAGTTTTCATTGTACCGATGAGGTTTCTGCGGAGGAGCCATTGGAAATCAGGATCGTGTATAATGTAGCAGATAAAAAAAAATCTAAAAATATCTCCGTGACCATGAGAACACCTGGTCATGACCCTGATCTCGCGGCAGGATTTTTATTTACTGAAGGGATTATTACAGGCTTTGAACAGATAAAAAACATCTATTTCCCGAAGACAGAATGTTCCCGAAGCACTGAAAATATTGTGACCGTTGAACTGAATGACGGTTTTGTTCCCGAACTTATGAAAGCGGACCGGAATTTTTATACCACTTCAAGCTGTGGTGTCTGCGGAAAGGGATCGATCGATTCGATTAAAACCGTCAGCATCTTTAAAGATCACCCAAAACAAAATGCGGTGGTCGCTTTGGAAATGCTATACGGGCTTTCTGAAAAACTGCAGGCATTCCAGAATAACTTCAGCGCTACCGGCGGCATACACGCGTCAGGCTTATTCGATCTCGAAGGCAATCTTTTGGTTTTACGTGAAGATGTCGGAAGGCATAATGCACTGGACAAACTGATCGGGCACACATTATCTTCAAATATGCTTCCTCTTGACAATAAAATTCTGCTTCTGAGCGGACGCGCCAGCTTTGAACTGATTCTGAAAGCCGCCATGGCAGGAATTACCATTGTTGCAGCGATAGGGGCGCCATCAAGCCTGGCCATAGAGCTCGCAAAAGAATTTGACATTACTTTACTGGGCTTCCTGCGGAATAGCCGTTTTAATATTTACCATTCCGGAAGCCATTTTAAAATTGAAAATTTATATGAAAATTAGAATCAAAGACAACTCCATCAGATTCCGCTTAACACAGTCTGAAGTAGCAGCATTAGCAGAAAACGGAATGATTGCCAGTGTCACCGAGTTTACAGACCGTCCTTTCGTTTACGCTATTGAAGCGACAGAAGAAACAGAGCTCTCAGCGGTTTTTATCGAGACTAAAATTGTTCTGAAAATGCCTGAAGCCATGATTTCTGAATGGATTTCAACAGAAAGGGTTGGCTTTGAGGGAGAATCCGGTTTGGTAAAGATTTTGGTGGAAAAAGATTTTGTCTGTCTTGATAACACAGTAGAAGATCAAAGTGACAACTATCCGAACCCTAATGAAAAATGCTAATTTTTTCATAAAAAAAATGTAGAAATCATGGAAAACAGAAATGTATTCAGTAAAGAGAATGAAAAAAGCCGGTTACCTTCGGCTGAATCTCCTTATAAATTATTGAATCTTAAGCTTCAGCCGCCTAAAGACTGGGCTGCAGGAGCTCCGGCCGTAATGCATTCGCTGGAGCAGCTGGTTCTGAATGCATCTGTTCTTCGGGGAGGAAGGGCACTTTTTACCATGAACCAGTTTGACGGATTCGATTGTCCCAGCTGTGCCTGGCCCGATCCTGATGACGAACGTTCCGCATTAGGAGAGTATTGTGAGAATGGGGCAAAAGCTTTGGCGGAAGAAGCAACCTCAAAAAAAATAGGAGCAGAATTTTTTAAAGAAAATTCGGTCTATGATTTGGCTAAAATGACAGATTTTGAAATCAGTCAGCTGGGAAGAATTGCAGAGCCGATGTATCTGCCGGCAGGTGGCACCCATTATGAGCCGATCAGCTGGAATGATGCTTTTGCCAAAATTTCGGATAAATTAAATGCACTTGATTCACCCGACGAAGCTATATTCTATACATCGGGAAGAACGAGTAACGAAGCAACCTGGGTTTATCAGCTGTTTGCCCGTGAATTCGGGACCAATAATTTTCCCGACTGCTCCAATATGTGCCATGAAACTTCAGGATATGCCCTGTCCAGGAGTATCGGCATCGGAAAAGGAACTGTAAAACTGGAAGATTTCTACGATACCGATCTGATTATAATCATAGGACAAAACCCCGGAACCAATTCACCCAGAATGCTTTCCGCCCTGACAAAAGGAAAGAAAAACGGTGCGCAGATCATCGGCATAAATCCTCTTCCCGAAGCAGGTCTGAAAGGATTCAAAGATCCTCAGAATGTCCGTGCCTTACTGAATAAGCCTTTTGAGCTCTCAGATCTACATTTGCCGGTAAAGATCAATGGGGATATGGCGCTTTTAAAAGCACTCCAGATTCTTGTCCTGGAAGAGGAGGAAAAAAATCCGGGAAAAGTTCTTGATCGTGAATTTATAGCCAATAAAACAGCGGGCTTTGAAGCATTAGTTGAAGAATTAAAAAGATACGACATTAATTTCCTGGCCGACCAATGCGGAATTCCGGTTGAAGATTTAAAGGAAGCAGCAAATATGATCGCCGGAAAAAAGCGGATCATCGTATGCTGGGGAATGGGAATTACGCAGCAGCATAACGGTGTGGAAATGATCTACAATATTGTGAACCTTCTTTTAATGAAAGGAAGCATCGGAATCCGTGGAGGAGGCGCCTGTCCGGTACGCGGGCACAGCAACGTTCAGGGAAACAGGACTTTACTGATCAATCATCATCCTACAAAAGAACAGCTGGACAAGCTGGAGGAATATTACAGGTTTAAAGTTCCGAGAAAAGGAGGCTATGATGTAGTCAATGCGCTCAAGGCCATGCATGAAGGTAAGGTTAAATTTATGTTCTGTATGGGAGGCAACTTTCTTTCAGCGGCGCCCGATACAGGTTTTACGGCAGATGCCATGCGTAGCCTCGAAATGTCGGTACTCGTTTCGATCAAACTGAACAGAAACCACCTGATTCATGGTAAGGAAGCGCTTATCCTGCCCGTTATTTCGCGGAGTGAAAAAGATGTGGTGAACGGAGAGGTTCAGCATGTAAGCACCGAAAATTCAATGGGCGTGATACAGTCTTCAAAAGGGATTTTAGAGCCTGTTTCAGAACATCTCATCAGTGAAACACATGTGGCATGCAGAATGGCAAAAGCAGTATTGGGAGAGGGCTCCGTGGTAGATTGGGATAAATTCATCAACAGCTATGATGCCATCCGTGATGATGTAGAACAGTGCATCCCGGGATTTGAAAATTACAACCAAAGGGTCGTGCAGAAAGCAGGTTTCTATCTTCCGAATGCGGCCAGGGACGGAAATTTTAACAGTGAATTTCATCCGGGAAAAGCATCTTTTAATATAACATCGGTTCCTGATAATTCGCTTGCTGAAGATGAATACCTGATGGGAACGACCAGGACCCACGATCAGTTCAATACCGTCGTTTATGGTTTAGATTACCCTGTTCGGGGGATCTTCAATGAGAGAAGAGTAGTGATGATGAACGAAAAGGATATTGAAAAGGCCGGTTTGAAAGAAGGTGATCATGTCGATCTTTTCAATTATGATGACGGAAAAGAAAGAATCGCACCGCTGTTTATTGTGGTTAAATATCCGATTCCGCAGAAAAGCACCATGACGTATTTCCCGGAAACCAACGTGCTGGTATCGATCAATAACGTGGTCAACGGAGCCAATATGCCGGCTTCAAAATATGTAAGGATCAAAATCAGAAAGCATGATCCGGATATTTTTAAAAAGATTGATGAGCACCTGGTTGCAGCAGCAGGAACAGGACGTGATTAATGAAAGAGTTTTTGTCCAGGTAATTTTACATCAGTTTATCCAATGCCTTTTTTGCGGCCTCTACATCTTCCGGCGTATTCACATTCATTAAAAAATCCGGATGATCTGGCTTCAGGGTTTTGATGTCACTGGTCATCAGGATCTTTCTAAGTGAAGTATTTCCTTTGGAAAGAAAATGCTGCAGAATAGGATAACCTGCAGGTTCCCATATCGCGATTAATGGTTCAGGCAGACCATCTGAAGGACTTTTAAAAGCGGTAGCTATTTTTTGAGGGTCTCTGGATCGTATTAGGAGTTCGATGGTTTTTTTATCCAGTAACGGAAGGTCGCAGGCGATAACCAGCCACGCTTTGTCTCGTTGAAAGTCCATTGCGGAAAGTAAACCTCCGAAAGGACCCCTATTAAAAAAAGTATCGGTAAGCGCATCATAATCCATATCGAAATCTTCAAGCTGATCTTTTTTGCAGGAAATAAAAACCTGATCACAAAAAGTTGCCAGCAGATCCGCCAGGTAATACCGCTGTTCCTTGCCATGCCAGTTGATTTTATCCTTGGGATTTCCCATGCGCCGGCTGTTTCCCCCTGCAAGTACCAGTCCGTTCAAGGTAGGAAAATCTGTCCTGGAAAGCATATGGTTTAAATTTAAATTATCATTTTGGAGTATTCGGTATATTTTTAGAAAAGTATCAAAACAAATTTTTACTCTTAAATTCCTGCGAAACTCCTGCTCAGTACAAATATAAAGAATGTTGCCGGTCTAACGAACCATTTTTAAAATTACTGATATCAGGATCCGCATAAAAAACCTCGACCCAAGGTGGACTAAACTTAAAAAGATCGTTATTTTTATGATGAGTTAAAAGATTATGATGGATCATGATTTTATTTATTTAGATTACAACGCGACAACTCCTGTAGATCAAAGGGTTGTGGATGCGATGTTGCCTTATTTTAATGGATTGTATGCAAACTCAGGAAGCTCGCATCTTTTTGGACTTACCGTGAAGGAAGCCGTGGAAAATGCAGCTGAGGATATTGCGGAACTTATTGGGGCCGAACCCAAAGAACTTGTATTTACTTCCGGAGCCACCGAATCTGTAAATTTTGGTTTAAAAGGCTTTAGGGTTAATGATAAAAACCATATTATCA
>JBMDXW010000028.1:0-15784 GCA_048594965.1 Chryseobacterium sp. | reverse complement strand
AACTTATCAAAAAATCTTCAGATTACAAAAATTGTCAATGTTCAATTCCTTCGGGTGAATCTGCTTTGCTTGTCAATTTTTTTTAGTAGTCTAAAATTCACTTGCGGAGCAGAATTGACTCGCTGAGCGAAATTCACCATTCACTTCTTGTCAATAGTCAATCTGTTGCGCTGCTGAGTGGTCAATTAAGTTCCGTCTGAAAATTCACTTGCGGAGCAAAATTCACCGTTCACTATTAACCATTCACCTTTCATCAAAAATCCTTAACTTTGCAGCCTACTAAAATTTTTATGGAAAGTATTAAAGTTCACGACAAAACTTTTGTTCCTTATCTGGAAGATGCCGAAATTCAGGAGATTGTAAAGGCAACGGCATTAAAGATTTATGAAGATTATAAGGATGAAGTTCCTGTTTTCATCGGCGTTCTGAACGGGGTAATCATGTTTTTCTCAGACCTGCTGAAACATTATCCTGGAGAATGTGAGATTGCTTTTATCCAGATGAGTTCTTATGTAGGAACGGAATCTACGGGAATCGTTTACCAGAAAATGGAGCTGACGAAAGACGTTAAGGACCGCCACATTATTCTGGTGGAAGACATCGTGGATACGGGGAATACGGTAGAAAGCCTGTTTAAGTATTTCAACGAAACTCAGCGTCCAAAATCCGTAAAGATCGCTTCATTCCTGCTGAAACCGGAAGTATACAAAAAAGATTTCAAGCTGGATTATATCGGAAAGGAGATCCCGAATAAGTTTGTATTGGGCTATGGACTGGATTATGACGAACTGGGAAGAAATCTGCCGAACCTGTACCAACTGGAAGACGGACAGATCAACCATTAAAAGGCTGTTGGCTACTGGCTGATGGCTTTTACTCAAAAAAGGAAAATAAAGAAATAGATTTAATAATAACTTAAAAATGCTAAAGGCAAAAGCAAATACGCTGACGGTAAAAGCAAAAAGCCAACCGCCAATTGCCAGCAGCGAAACAACATTATGATAAACATTGTTCTGTTCGGCCCTCCGGGAAGCGGAAAAGGTACGCAAGCACAAAACTTAATTGAGAAATTCAATTTGAAGCAGATCTCAACCGGTGACCTTTTCAGATTCAACATGAAAAATGACACGGAGCTTGGAAAACTGGCTAAATCATATATCGATAAAGGTGAACTGGTTCCTGATCAGGTAACCACCGATATGCTGATCGACGAGATCAGAAAGCCGACGGATGCGGCAGGATTTATTTTCGACGGGTACCCGAGAACGGCAGTTCAGACCGAAGCGTTGGAAAAAATCGTCAAAGAAGAACTGAACGACGAGATCGACGTTTGCCTTTCTTTAGTGGTAGAGGATTCTATTTTGGAAGAAAGACTTCTGAAAAGAGGGGAAATCAGCGGAAGATCGGATGACAGCAATGTGGAGATCATCCGAAACAGAATAAAAGAATACTACGCGAAAACAGCGGAAGTTGCCGAACTGTACAAGCAGCAGGGCAAGTATGTAGAGATCAACGGTGTCGGCGACATCAGCGAGATCTCTGAAAAGCTTTTCGCAGAAGTAGAAAAGTTTCAAAAATAAATTTTTGATTCAAGGTTCAAAGTTCCAAATTCAAGGTTAAAACTTTGAACCTTCAACATAAAACCTTGAATTAAAATTATGTCAAATTTTGTAGATTACGTAAAGATTCATTGTAAAAGCGGGCACGGAGGGGCAGGTTCTGCGCATCTCCGCCGTGAAAAATATATTCCCAAGGGCGGACCCGACGGAGGCGACGGAGGCCGTGGCGGCCACGTCATTATGAAAGGGAATGCCAACGAATGGACTTTACTTCCCCTGCGCTATACCCGTCACGTAAAGGCGGAGCGCGGAGAAAACGGTGGAAAAAACCAGCTTACCGGAGCTTACGGAGCCGATGTATACATCGAAGTTCCGATCGGGACCATTGCCAAAAATGAAGACGGCGAAATTATCGGGGAAATCCTGGAAGACGGCCAGGAAATCATCCTGATGGAAGGCGGCATGGGCGGAAAGGGAAACGAACATTTCAAATCTTCCACCAATCAGACGCCGAGGTTTGCGCAGCCCGGAATGGACGGACAGGAAGGCTATGTGGTTTTCGAGCTTAAAATCCTTGCCGACGTAGGATTGGTAGGATTCCCGAATGCAGGAAAATCCACACTCCTTTCTTCAGTTTCTGCGGCAAAACCGAAAATTGCAGATTACGCATTTACCACTTTAACGCCAAACTTAGGAATTGTGGATTACCGAAATTACAAATCTTTCGTAATGGCCGATATTCCGGGAATCATCGAAGGAGCTGCAGAAGGTAAAGGCTTAGGGCACCGTTTCTTAAGACATATTGAAAGAAATTCCATCCTGTTGTTCTTAATTCCTGCCGATTCCGAGGATCATTTTCAGGAGTTTAAGATCCTGGAAAACGAATTGAAGGAATACAATCCGGAGCTGCTGGACAAAGATTTCATTGTTTCGATTTCAAAATCCGATCTTCTGGATGATGAGCTGAAAAAAGAAATCGCCGCGGAATTCCCGGAAAACAAGCAGCCGTTGTTTTTCTCCGGCGTTACCGGCGAAGGGCTGATGGAACTGAAAGATGCCATCTGGAAACAATTGCATGGATAGGAACATCTAAAAAAACATTCAACACAATTTATTTATAATTCTTTCGTTAGAGAATTAAATAATTTTAAAACAACCATGACAAAAAACATTTTTTCTGCTGCAGCGATCACTATTATGGGATTTATTAATGCTCAGACTCAGGATTCTGTATCTTCTGATTCCGATTTTAAATTTGGCGTAAAAGCCGGTTATTCTTTATCAAATATGAAGTTTTTTGATGAAAAGCTAGATTCAAAATCATATTTCTATGCAGGTTTGGTTGGCGAACAGCCCATATCTTCAAAATTTGGAATTCAGGCTGAGGTACTTTACACACAGATTGGCGGTACAGAACAGTTACCGGTCGTCGACTTTACAGATACAGGTGTCATAGAGACCGGGACAAGACTTAAATTTAATTATCAACTAACCCAAATCCAGGTTCCTGTTTCTGCAAAATATTATTTTATTCCTGATTTTTCAGTTTCTGCCGGAATAAATGTTGCTTTCAATATTTCTGAGAAGGTAAAAACAAAAGAAGTGGTAAACGGAAGCACCTCTCATAATTACGAAGGTATTAAAAGCGTTAACCTCTTCCCTTTCCTTGGCGCAGAATATAAAATAAGTGATAAGTTTTTTGTAGATGCCCGATATAATTTCAATTTTTCTGAAATTAATAAAGGTGATTTCAAGACAAAGGTTGGTTTTCTACAGGCCGGCGTAGGCTATAGATTTAAATAATTTTTGGAACAATTATTGAAAGAATTCAATTCAAAATTGAAATTATGAAATATGTACTTGGGCTCTTCGCCTTTATCTTTTTATTTTCATGCAATTCTCAGAAAATGAATTCTAAATATTCTAAAATTGAATATGAGGCAACACCATGCTTCGGATTCTGCCCGGTTTTTAAGATGACGATCAATCCTGACAGAACAGCCGTTTTTGAAGCAGAACATTTTAACTTCAGTGACAAACCTTCAAAGGATGAATTTTCCAAACCCCGTGAGGGAACTTTTAAAGGAACCATCAAACAGGAAGATTACAATAAATTGATCACTTTGCTGAATGGACTTGACGTAAAAAACCTCAAAGATAATTACGGAGAAAAGAATGTCACGGACTTACCTTCTTCCCATTTAAGAATTCAGTTTGCAGACGGAACCACAAAACATGTCGAAGATTATGGTAAACGTGGAAGTGAAAAACTCTCAGAACTGTATAAGTTTTTTGAAGATTTGAGGAAGAACCAGCAGTGGACGAAAGTGAATTAACTTACTTAAAAATATTTAAACTACCTTTGCAAAATATAATTCCTTCAAAATGAAGGAATTTTTGTTGTAATTATAAAAAACAATTCATTTGAATTTTACAGATTTAAACTTAATAGAACCTATTGCCAAGGCAATTCAGGAGCAAGGATATACCAACCCGACCCCTATCCAGGAAAAGTCGATCCCGGAAATTACAAAAGGAAGAGACTTCCTCGGGTGCGCGCAGACAGGAACCGGGAAAACAGCAGCGTTTGCGATTCCTATCCTCCAGAATCTTGCTCAGAATAAATTTCCGGGGAAAAATATCAAAGCTCTTATTTTAACGCCGACAAGGGAGCTGGCGATCCAGATTGAAGAAAACATTACGGCTTACGGTAAATATCTGCCATTGAAACACCTTGTCATTTTCGGAGGGGTAAAGCAGGGAAACCAGGAAAATGCCCTGAGAAAAGGTGTCGATATCCTCGTTGCCACACCGGGAAGATTACTGGATTTCATTGCCCAGGGAATCATCAGCCTGAAAAACCTTGAGATCTTTGTACTGGATGAAGCTGACCGGATGCTGGACATGGGGTTTGTGCATGATGTAAAGAGAATCATTAAATTATTGCCACAAAAAAGACAGACTTTATTTTTCTCGGCTACGATGCCCGCAGAGATCCAGAAGCTTGCCGATTCTATACTCAACAATCCGGTAAAGGTAGAGGTTACGCCCGTTTCATCAACGGCTGAGACCATCAAACAATCGGTGTATTTTGTGGAAAAAGATAATAAGCTGAACCTTCTGACGCATATTTTAAAGAACGATATATCCGATTCCGTACTTGTTTTTGCACGCACGAAACATGGAGCCGATAAAATTGCGAGAAAACTTCAGAAAGATAATATCACCACGGAGGCTATCCATGGAAACAAATCCCAGAACGCCCGCCAGAATGCGCTGAACAATTTCAAGTCAGGAAAAACAAGGGTTTTAGTAGCTACCGATATTGCTGCGAGAGGAATTGACATCGATGAGCTTAAATACGTCGTTAATTTCGAGCTTTCCGACGTTTCCGAGACTTATGTCCACCGGATCGGAAGGACAGGAAGAGCCGGATCGGAAGGAACTTCCATCTCGTTCGTTGACGGTCTGGATTTACTTAACCTGAAGAATACGGAGAAGCTGATCGGCATGAAAATCCCGATTGTCAAAGATCATCCGTTTCATACCGATGACCTTGTTGCCCAAAAGAGGGATTCCAACAACAAACCGATGGCTGCCGGAGGAGGAAGACCGAAATCTTCGAGATCTGACAATCCAAGGCCCAACAATAACAAAAAGAAGCCTGACGGTGCATCCGCTAATGTCGGTTTTAAAAAGCCTAAGAATAAGAACTTCACGAGAAAGAAATAAAGCAAAAACCTTCCGTATTCGGAAGGTTTATTATTTGCATAAAGATATTTGGCAGAAAAAAAGGACTGCGGCCTGTTCTGTTTCTATTTAAATAATCTCTTTGCATTTTCCGTAGTTATTCTGTCGATTTCCGAAAAATCAGTTTTATAAATATCCACCAGCTTTCCGGCAATCAGATCGAGGTAAGAACTTTCGTTCCGCTTTCCACGGTACGGAACAGGTGCAAGATAAGGCGAATCTGTTTCGAGGACGATTTTATCCAGTGGAATTCCGCCCAGAAACTGGTCTATTTTACCGTTTTTGAAAGTTACCACACCACCGATTCCTAAAATAAAATTAAGGTCTACCGCATGTTTTGCCTGCTCGAGATTCCCTGAAAAACAATGGAAAATACCTCTCAGTTTCGGATGCTTTTTTCTTTCAAGCACTTCAAAAGTCTGATCAAAACTTTCCCTGGTGTGGATGACAATCGGCAGGTCTTTTTCAATCGCCCAGTCGATCTGCTGCTCAAAAGCTTCTACCTGAATATCCAAAGTTGTTTTGTCCCAGTACAGATCAATGCCGATCTCTCCTATGGCCGGAAAATCTCTGGTATCAAGGTAATTCTTCACGCTGTCAAGCTCTTTCTCCCAGGTTTCCGGTTTTACGTAGCACGGATGCAGCCCCATCATTGAAAAAACCGTTCCGGGATATTCGGCCTCAAGCTGCAACATTTTCTCATGGGATTCTGAATCGATGGCAGGAAGGTAAAATTCGGTAACTCCTTTATTAAGGGCTCTCTGTATCGCTTCTTTGCGGTCTTCATCAAATTCTTCTGCATATAAATGCGTATGGGTATCAATCATTTTCTCTAAAATTTTAATAAGTCTTCATAAGGGTTTTCCAGTCCCAGTAATATTCCGAAAGCAGGTTCTGTTTTGATGCCCTGCTGCTTTAAAGCGATCACTTCTTTTCTGAAATTTTCGCCTTTTTCCTGTAATATTCTATATTCGGCAATCATGTGCCGGTAAGCATTCTGCTGTATTGTCGGTTTGTTTTGTCCGAAAATTTCGATGGGAAAATCCTCTAAAATAAAATTTAAAGTAATACATTTTTCTCCATCCAAAACGGGATATGAGACTTCGACTTCAGTATCAGGGGGAATGAATTTACTGAACATCAGATCATCCAAAAAATCTTCTTCGGATCTCAGGTCCACGTCACAGATAATATCCAGATCGCTTCCTTCCACATCTATTTCTATGGGAACCGTTCCTGCCAAGAGGGGTGAATAACATTTAAGTTTCTCAAAAACCTGGTATTTTTTTAAAACGAGATAAGCTCTTCTCTGTTTTTCATTTCCGTGCTGAAGGTATTCGATGGTTCTAAAGTCAATCATTCCCGGACAAAGATTTTATGTTTAACTTTCTGCCGCTGCGCCTCAATTTTTTGATTTAATTTTTCTTTAAACTCAATAAATTTAGGATCTTTCTCATCGTCTGTTCTGTGACCGAGTGCTTTATTGATTTTAAAATTTTCCTTAATAAAAGCCTTTACTTCATCAGAAAAATACGCCTCTCCGAATTTTTCAAAAATATAATTAACTGCCTGGTCATTCGGATGGATCATATCCTGCTTGTAAAACCGGTAATCCCGCAGGTCATCCATCAGAATTTCATAAACGGGAAGATAATGGCAGTTGTCAAACTGGCGGATACTTTCATGAACAGCCGCAATAAGTTTGGATTTACTGAGCTGATTCTCTACCATTCCGTCTTTTGTATGGCGAACGGGGGAAACTGTAAAAAGAATCCGCACATTTTCCCGGCAGATATCTTTCAGGTTGATGACGGTATTGCAAATAGCATCGGTAATCTCCTGTTGGCTCAGCAGTCTTTTTTCAAAGAATTTCTGAGGAATTTTATGGCAGTTGGCCACCAGCTTCTGTTTCGGAAGAAACTCATAGATAAAGGATGTTCCGTAAGTAATGATCACCCATTCGCTTTCCTGAAGAAAAGAATTTCCAGCTTCAAGTTCTGCATTGATCTTAGCTCAAGTCTGATGGATATACCGCCTGTCGAAACTGGTATGATGATCTAATGAAATGAATTCGTCATTAAAGGTGATCAGTTCTTCCTCGTGATAAAATTCCGCATCGTGAAGCCTTTTTACCGAATTGCTGATGGAATAGGGGTTAAAAATGGTCCCGAAAGGATTATTCAGGGTTTGCAGCTGTCCCTGACGAAGCAGATCAGAGATTTCAGAAGCAAAACAAGATCCGATCGAAAATATCCTGTCTTCCAGCCCGATCTTGTTTTCTGATTGTTTAATATCTACTTCTGTTCTGAATTTCATCAACTCTATTTGACATTTCAATAGGACCATTCAGAATTTTCCAACCGGTCTATTTTCAAATTCGTATATTAACTTTCTCTTCTTAATAAATAATTCGCCAGTTCTGCGAATGGTTTTTTCTTTTCGTCAGGGATATCGATTTTCTGAAGGTAGCTTTGCCCGATCTCATTATGCTTTTCAATTAACCGTAAAGCTTTCTCATCCACTTTTGTTCTTCTGAAGATTTTCTCGACGCCATAAACTTTGTCGATATTATCGGTTTTTTTTGAATACCAGTAATCAAGCTCTTTTCTTTCCTCCTCGGTGGCGTGTTCCCTGGCCATCAGATAAAGCACGGTTTTTTTATTTTCATAAATATCGCCGGCGTGCTTCTTCCCAAACTGTGCCTGGTCTCCAAAAACATCCAGATAATCATCCATAATCTGGAAGGCGATCCCGATATGTTTTCCAAAGTTGAAAATTGCTTTGGCGTCTTTAAAATTTGCTTTTGCAATCAGGGCGCCGATCTCAAATGACGAGGCACTTAAAACACCTGTTTTATAGGTAATCATCCTGATGTAATCATCAAAAGTAACATCTTCCTGCGTTTCAAAATTGATATCATACTGCTGGCCTTCACAAAGCAACAGACCGGTATGGGTGAATATTCTGATGCAGGCTTTGAAGATTTCAGGTTCCAGATCTTCAAAAAACTTATAGGCTTTCAGCATTAATCCGTCTCCTGACAAGATGCCTACGTTAATGCCGTGCAGGGTATGGATGGTCGGCTTATTCCTTCTTAAAGGAGCCTCATCCATGATATCATCGTGGATCAGCGTGAAGTTATGGAAAAACTCAATAGCCAGCGCAGGTTTTATCGCTTCTTTTAAATTCCCTCCAAAAAGATCACATGCCATCAGTACCATAATCGGACGAAGACGCTTTCCGCCGTGTGAAATGATGTAATTCATCGGTTCGTACAGCTCTTCAGGCTTATCTTTGAAAGTATATCTGGCAATGGCATCCGCAACAATCTGCTGGTATCGGTCTAAAAATTCCATAAAATCTAATAGTTTAAACAAAAATACGATTTTTCGGGGCTTTTTAAAGTAAAAATCCTCACTGTTTTATCAATGAAGATTCAATTTGTAGCAGGTCTTTTTAATTATTTAAAATTATTTCAATTTTAATGTTTCGGGATTTTTACTTCCATGACGAATTGTTAAAATATAAATCTTTTCATCCGCTATTTCATAATAAAGGAGATATTTATGTATAATCTTAAGGCTTACATTTTGGATATCAGTTCTTTTTCCAGACTCGGGAAACTCTGCGATTAATTTCAATTGTTGTTTAATTAAATCATTTAGCTTTATACTGAATGCCTTAGATTGATTTCTTCTACCCAATATTTAAGAATATCAATTAATTCTCTTTTAGCCTTATTTGTCCAAATTATTTTTTTAGCCATTCATCAATTTCTTTTCGAACATTATGATCCGATGAAAATTCTCCATTTTTGATTTCATTTCTGGCTTCAATAATCGATTTTTTTCCGTCATCATTTGTTATGCAAACAGATGAATCTTCCTGAAATTTAATTAATTGTAACAATTCTTTAAGTCTTACTTTATCCTTTATACCTGTGATTTGGTTTATTAAATCTATTTTTAATTCCGCGGTACTCATGACTTTTGATTTAATGATCTAAATTAGAAGAAATTTTCTTAACTCAATAAAACAAAAAAACTTTGCCCATATAAGCAAAGTTTATATCATTTATTTAAAAATAATTTAAGATAAAAATGTTACTAAAAGATAGGTAATTCCCGCCACAATTGCTGAAATAGGAATGGTAAGAACCCAAGCCCAAAGCAGGCTTACTGTAATACCCCATCGTACGGCCGATACTCTTTTCGTAAGACCGACCCCAATGATTGATCCTGTAATCGTATGTGTCGTAGAAACAGGGATTCCGAAGTGATCTGTAATGAATAGAGTAATCGCTCCTGCAGTTTCAGCGCTTACGCCTTCCAGGGAAGTTACTTTTGTGATCTTAGTACCCATAGTTTTAATGATCTTCCAGCCACCACTCATTGTACCCAAACCAATGGCGAGGAAAGATACCAAAGGTACCCAAAGATAATGTTCTGCAAAATAATCAAAACGTCCGGCAGCAGGAATACCCAGATAAACAGGATCCTTAAGCATCTCTACGTGATAGTAGATCAATGCTGCACCGATAATACCCATTACCTTCTGAGCATCATTCAGACCATGGCCTAAACTGAAAAGTGCAGAAGATCCAAGCTGTAATCTCTTAAATGATTTATCTGCTTTGTGAGGATTTGATCTTTTATAAAGATGAACAATAATTAAAGTAATGATAATTGAGATCACCATCCCGATGATCGGTGCCATGAAAATGAACAGGAAAATTGGGATTACCTTGTCAAACTTTACAACACTCTGCTGTGTTACCTGACTGAAAGCCTCTTTACAGGTATCCCAAAAACCAAGACCCGGCTGTGCTGCAACCACATCATGATAATCCATCATAAAAGCATGCATCAATGCAGCTCCCAAAAACCCTCCGATCAAGGTATGTGATGACGAGGAAGGGATCCCGAACCACCATGTCAGGAGATTCCATGCGATGGCCGCTACAAGTCCTGAAAAGATTACTTCGAGGGTGATAAAATTTTCATTGACGGTTTTGGCAATCGTGTTACCGATTTTAAATTCGCCAATAATATAGGCAGCGATAAAGAACGCCGCAAAATTCCAGAGTGCTGCCCAAAGAACGGCCTGGAACGGAGTTAAAACTTTTGTAGAAACAATAGTCGCAATTGAGTTGGCTGCATCATGAAAACCGTTGATGTAATCGAAAATTAAAGCCAAGGCAATAATAACTATGAGTAAAATCGGAAATTCCATTGTTTAATTATAATTATTAATTAAGCGTATTTAATCATGATGTTCTCAATCGTGTTGGCAACATCTTCTGCTTTGTCTGTTACTACTTCAAGATAATTAAGTACGGATGAAACTTTGATAATATTGATCGCATCGTTGGTTTCAAACAATTCTACCATTGAATTGGAAAGAAGGTCGTCTGCGATATTTTCAATAGAATTTACTTTGATACAGGCTTCTTTTACCTGCTCCATATTCTTGAAACCTTTCAGGTTCTTCATTGCATTCTGAATTTCAAGACATGCCTTGTGGATCAGTAATGAGAAATCTGAATAAGCCTTCATCTCCGGTGATTTATACAGGAAAATATATTTGGTGGAAGCATAAATGTAATCGGCAATATCATCTAATCCCGTTGCCAGTGTATGGATATCTTCTCTGTCGAAAGGAGTGATGAAGTTTTTCCCCAGTTCCACAAAAATCTCGTGGGTAAGCTCATCGTTTTTATGTTCGAAGTCGCTCATTTTCTTCAGCATGGCGTCATCATTAAGGTCGAAATCCTTGATCCCTGCATTGAATTCCTCAGACATTGCCACTAGGTTTTCAGTTACTTTTTCGAAGAGTACGAAGAAGATTTTATCTTTTGGTTGAAAAGCGTGGAAAATATTACCAATTCCCATTTTTATGTATTTATAATTCGTGTGCAAATTTCTTAAAAAAGGTCCTTACGTGAAACAATACAACATTAAGTTTTGTTAACATTACATGACAAACTGATAATCAAATAAAAAAACCGGCTGCAGAGCCGGTTTTCAGTATATTTTAAGAGCTTTAGTTTGCTACTTCCGCCCTCATTTCTTTTCCTTTGAATTTCATCGATCCGATGTTACTCAAAAGGTTATCCTTGTATGATTTTTCAATTTCGAAGAATGAGAATTTTTCTAGAATTTCGATATCACCGATCTCAGCTCTTTTTTTGCTTTTTCCTGCGGTCGCTTTATTAATGATATCCAGTACATCCAGTTTCTTCAGCTGATCTTTTTTACCAAGATTGAAGAAGAATCTTACCATATTTTCATTTTTTCTTCTCGGTTTACCGCCACGTTCTCCTCTGTCACGGTCTCTTCCTCTGTCTCTGTCGCGGTCTCTTCGGTCTCTTCTTGAGCCTCCGTCATCGTCCCTGCTGCTCAGCTTCTGCTCCATCAGGTCATGTCTGTCTTTATAGTACAGCGCAAGGTCTTTCAGTTGGAACTGAAGAAGCTTATGCGCCAGTTCTTCTTTCGTAAATGCCGATAAATCCGGAATTAAGGAATCATCAAACTCAAAGAAATCTTCGTGGATCTCGAAAAGGCTTTCGAAAACACCGCCTACCTGGGCTTTGATAATATCTTCTCCGGTAGGGATTTTGCCTTCGTTCATCTCAATTTTCGTCACCGATTTGATCTGCTTCAATTTTCTGCTTTCTTCAGGCTTGATCAGGGCAATGGAAATACCGTCTTTTCCTGCTCTACCCGTTCTTCCGCTTCGGTGAACGAATACTTCAGGATCGTCAGGTAAAGAGTAATGAATAACGTGGGTCAGGGAATTTACATCAAGTCCCCTTGCCGCTACGTCCGTCGCTACCAGAATATCGATATTCTTTAGCCTGAACTTTTTCATTACCGTATCTCTCTGTGCCTGAGAAAGATCTCCGTGAAGCGCGTCGGCTGCATATCCGTTTTGCATCAGGAAGTCGGCAACCTCCTGGGTTTCCATTCTGGTACGGCAGAAAATGATTGAATACTGGTTCGGGTTTGAATCGATCAGTCTTTTCAGAGCTTCTTTTTTCTGACGGTAACCGGCTACGTAATATTCGTGTCTGATGTTCTTCTTCACTTCATTGATCGAACCTACAGAAATTCTGTGAGGCTTGGTCAGATAGTTTTTGGAAATCCGTTCCACTTCCTTACTCATGGTTGCCGAGAAAAGGAAAGTCTGCTTGGTTTCAGGCGTTTCGCTGAGAATCGTTTCCAATTCGTCTTTGAAACCCATGGAAAGCATTTCATCCGCTTCATCCAGCACCAGCCAGTGAATAGCTGAAAAATCGAGAGCTTTTCTGTTGATAAGGTCAATCACTCTACCAGGAGTTCCCACAATGATCTGCGGTTTATCCTTCAGAGATCTTATCTGATCCATAATACTGCTTCCACCATATACCGCTGTGGTTTTGATGTCTTTCATGTATTTGGAGTAATTTTTAATGTCTTTCGTAATCTGAAGACATAATTCCCGTGTCGGACAAAGCACCAAAAGCTGGATTTTGCGACTCGTTTCGTCAATCATATCCAAAATCGGAAGCGAAAATGCTGCTGTTTTGCCTGTCCCTGTCTGCGCAAGTGCGATCAAGTCGCGAATATCTGAAAGAATAAAAGGGATAGTCTGTTTTTGGATTTCTGTCGGGCTTTCGTAGCCCAGTTCGCCAATTGCCTTAAGAATATCAGGACTTAAATTGGTTTCCGTAAATAAATTCATTAAATATTTTAAAATTTTTGCAAAGATACAATTATTATTTGAATTACATTTTAACTATTATTACAGAAACAATAATTTAATATTTAAAACCCATATTGCTTTTATAATTTCCGCATAAAAATACCATTATTTTTAATTTTAATTTAATGAAGTTAATACCCTGCAGCTCCTTTACATTCTAAGAAAAATGTTTTTTACCATTGCCTGATTTTAATTAATTTTGGATAAAATAAAAAAATTATGTCTGCCTCACTATCTCCCAAAGTATTTGAATTTCTGAAAAACCTTGATCATCATAACAACAGGGAATGGTTTACCGAAAACAAGAATCTTTACACGGAATCTCAGGAGAATATCGTTGTATTCCTGGAAGATCTCATCAAATCGATGTCTGAATTTGATCCCGAGCTCGGAAAGATCGATGCAAAAAAGTCACTGTTCAGGATTTACCGCGACACGAGGTTTTCAAAAGACAAAACGCCCTATAAAACCAATTTCGGGGCTTCGCTAGGAATGGGAAAAGGCAGTCAGAAAGGCGGATACTATCTCCATCTGGAACCGGGAAAATCATTTATTGCCGGCGGGATTTATATGCCGGAATCTTCTGTACTAAGAACTTTAAGAAAAGAAATATCACTGTATGGACAGGAATTTTTAAATATTCTAAATGACAAGGAATTCAAAAGATATTTTCCTGAGCTGGATCAGGATGACAAGCTTAAAAAAGTTCCGCAGGGATTTGAAAAGGAAGATCCGATGGCTGAGCACCTGAAACTGAAGAGCTTTATAGCCGTCTACAACCTTAAAGATGACGAAATCTTGAGCAGAGAAGCTGTAAAAAATTTGTCAAGAATATTTAAAGCCATGAAGCCTCTGAATGATTTCCTGAATGCACCATTCGCTTAATTTTAAATTTTAGCAATTGACATTCAAGTGTTTATAATTTACTTGATTTAACAATAATTTAACATTTTTATGTATCTTTGTTCTTGTCAAAAGCAAAAAAATGTCTCTATACCAAAGAATTGCTGAAAATCTACAGTTTATCAGTCCGGGATTTTACAAAAAAAGATTTTTTAAAAGTTTAAATAATCTCAGCAAAGATAATTTCTCCGTAAGAAATGTAGAGCCGGAACTGGTGTGGATCAAAGAATTTTTACCCAAAAATGCCGTGATCCTTGATATCGGAGCCAATGTAGGAACATTTTTGTACCAGCTTGAAGAAAAGTTGAATCACGAAAAGATCTATGCTTTTGAACCCAACAAAAAATTATACAGAAGATTAAAAAGGATCTTTCCCGAAATGCGGGTTTTTCCCCTGGCCCTTTCCGACGAAAATACCACCGCAGAATTCAAAGTTCCGATTATCAACGGAAGAACCGTAGCTTCAAGAGGTACTCTCAATACTTCTTACAGAGAAAAAGGTGAAGAAAAGAGCTATACTGAAAATGTAAAGGTGATCAAACTCGACGAGTGGGCGGCCATCGAAAACTTCACAAGACTTGATTTTATCAAAATAGATGTGGAAGGCAATGAAATGAAAACACTCTCCGGAGCCCGTGAGGTCATCGGTAAATTTTTGCCGGTCCTGATGGTCGAAATGGAACAGCGACATCATGAAACGCCGATCTGGCAGGAAATTGCCGAAGTGGAATCGTGGGGATACGAAGCAAAATTTTTAGACAGGAATTCGTTTACCCTTGAAAAACTTACCGAAGAAATCTTACTTAAAAACACCAGCGACGAGAAGAACAAAAAAGAATACATCAACAATATTATTTTTATCCCCAAAAGCCAATAAAAAATGAGTGTAGTAGCAAGGCAAGGGTTTAAATATTCTATTATCGGCTATATAGGTTTTCTGCTGGGAACAGTATCCGCAATCTTTATTTTCCCGAACGACTTCACCTTTTACGGTACCCTCAGGTACAGTATGCAAACCGCAGAGATGCTTGTCCCTTTTGTCGTATTTGGAATTTCCTACGCAAATGTAAAATTTTATCACAGTGTACGGAAAGACGGCAAAAACCAGAATATGCTTTCGCTGTCACTCATCACCATCCTTATTAATTTCCTTATTTTTTGCGGCGTATTTTTTATCCTTCCCCATTTTTATCCTAAATTCATGAATACCAAGGCGTGGAATTTAAAGGAAATCGTGCTTCCGCTCATTCTGGTTCTTTCACTTTGCGCCATATTCAATAAATACATCTCCAATTTCAAAAGAATTGTTGTCTCGAATATCTTTGACAATCTTTTTCCTAAGATAGCCAATCTTGGAGCGTTTTGTCTTTTTTTTTATTTTGCCTCTTCGGAACAGACGGCACTGGCGTTTTTCTTTGGGATCTTTGCTTTAATGCTTTTCGGATACATTTATTACACCAATAAACTGGAAAAGGTCCAACTTGACTTCAGTACCGATTATTTCAAAAAAGATGATTTCTGGAAAGAATTCATGAACTACAGTTTTTTCGGATTTTTAGGCACTTTCGGAAACTACCTGGCGATCAACAGCTTTATGATCGGCGAATATATGGGAATGGAAGAAAACGGCATCTACTCTACTTTGTATGCGCTGATTTCTCTGATTTCGATCCCGCAACTGGGTTTATTTAACATTTCAGCACCGATCATCAGCAAAAATCTTGCTGACGGCGATATGGAAGGACTGGATAAATTTCACAAAAAGACATCGCTCACTTTATATTTCCTGGGAGCTGTCCTGTTCTCATGTATTATGGTAGGTTTTCCTT
>JBMDXW010000279.1:0-5272 GCA_048594965.1 Chryseobacterium sp. | reverse complement strand
TGCACTCACAATATCGCGGGATGGAGCAGTAGGTAGCTCGTCGGGCTCATAACCCGAAGGTCATCGGTTCGAGTCCGGTTCCCGCTACTAAGATTAACGTTGTCGGTGACGTTACAAAAATACACCGCGGGGTGGAGCAGTAGGTAGCTCGTCGGGCTCATAACCCGAAGGTCGCACGTTCGAGTCGTGTCCCCGCTACTAAGAACGCTGTGGTGGCGTTTTAAAAAATACACCGCGGGATGGAGCAGTAGGTAGCTCGTCGGGCTCATAACCCGAAGGTCATCGGTTCGAGTCCGGTTCCCGCTACTACAGAGAGTATTGTCAGAAGGCAATACTCTTTTTATTTACAGGAGCAGATCTGTTGTTTCCATAGATAGCGAGCAATCTTCACCCAAGCCCTAATCTCAAGCTTCCCCCAAATGGCTTAATTTATGCAGAATGATTGTATACACCATAAAATAACAATATTATGTACAAAAAAATCTTGGCAGGTTTAGGCGGTGCCGTTGCACTGAGCCTTCTGCACGAAGCCATCAGAAAGAATTTCGACAATGTTCCCGAGATCAATAAAGTGGGAGAAGAAGCTTTAAACAAGGCCTTGGATAAGGTCGACACTCAAGTGACCAGTAAAGAGCAGCTATATGCCGCCACCCTCGCGGGTGATGTGATCGGAAACGGAATGTATTATGCTGCAACGGCAACGACCGGCTTTAATCTGGCATCAGGCGTAGCTATGGGGTTAGGGACGATCCTTCTTCCCGAGAAGCTGGGACTTGATGATACGCCGGTTGCAGAAAACAATCAGAAGAAAATAATGACGGTAGCCTACTATCTCTTCGGTGCTGTGGTCACAAAATTTATTTATGACAAAATCAAATAAAAAATTGCCACAGCTTGCTGTGGCAATTACATTTTCTTCAGGGCTGAGGCTTTATGTACGGCAGACTTCCCGGTCTTCTCACTCATCACTTCGTATTGAGGGGTTTCTTCGGAAGCTCTTCGCTGCCGGCTCATAAATACAAAATCTTTTTTGTGGACTTTGGTAATGATTCCATGGGTTTCACCATTGCTGAATCTCCATTTTACCATATCGCCTTTCTTGAATGTGCTCATTTCTTTTGATTTGGGTATATAAAAACAATAATTATTGTGCCATATTTTATTTTTACAATGGTTCACAAAAAATCCCGCCTGGAAAAGCGGGATGATTTTATTATTGAACTAAACCGGTAGCTTATGGTACCAATTGGTTGAAAGGCTTAAGTGCATTATCAGCAGCCATGGTCTGACCTAAAAATTCTTTTTTCTGCATCCCTTTCATTCTGTTGGCCGCATCGTTTCCGTTAAAGTAAGACTCGCTTAGCTTGGTGGTGATTTCGGAAGGATTGAAATCAAATTTGGTATCACCGTCTACGCCGAGATATCCGTTTTTTCTGGTAAGATTGGTAATATAATTATTGTAATTGATAAGTGTACCTCTGAACATCGAGTTGTGATATTCCATACATTTTTTTGCCTTTTTGGAAGAGTTGTTGAGGATACAGTTGTTCATATTTCCTCTGTAAAGACGCCATTCGAGCTCTACTTTCCCGTATTCTTTTGATAACGCGGTGGTACCGTTGGTAAGAATTCCAGGATCATTTTCTTTTTCGCTGATCTCTTTTAAATGTTTAATAACGAGGGGAACTGTATTTTCAATCTTGGTTTTAGCTTCGCCTACTGCACTGAAATCCGCTGCCGGAGAACCTTTTTTCTGAGCGGTCGTTACATTAAAAATCAGTAGTAATAGTACAATTAACAAATTATATCTTTTCATGAGAAATTTTTAAAGCACTAAAATAAATATATTTTCTGAGTTAAGACAAATTCAATTTAATTTTATTTAATAAATTTTAACAAATCTTTAATATTAATTGTTCATCGTTGAAAAAATGATGATTGATGAATTAAATTACTTTTCAAATACAGTAATATCGTCATTATTTCCCATAATCACTTTGTGGGCAAGATTGATGAATAAGCCGTGTCCCACAACACCTTCGGTTTCATTGAGAGCATGGGACAATTCCGCAGGATGGGAAATGAGACCAAAATCTGCATCAATGATATAGTTGCCTTCGTCCGTCAAGAATGGTCGGTTTTGAATGAACCGGATGTTTCCTTCTCCTTCCAGGTCGCGGATTTTTGAACGGACGTATTTTGACGCAAAAGGAATCACTTCAATCGGCAGCTTGAATTTACCCAGCTTTTCTACATGCTTGGATGAATCGGCAATAATGATTTCTTCTTTTGTCATTGAAGCAACAATTTTTTCCCGGAGCAGGGCACCGCCGCCCCCTTTAATCAATGTTAAATCCGAAGTAAACTCATCTGCGCCGTCAATCGTTATATCAATGGTGTCGATGGTATTAATGTCGATCATGGGAATTCCCAGGGAAACAGCTAATTCCTGTGTTTTATCTGAGGTCGGCACAGCCTGGATCCGGAGCCCTTGTTTCAGCAGTTCTGCAATTTCCTTAATAACATAATACGTAGTTGAGCCGGTTCCGAGACCTACAATTTGATGGTCACTTAAATATTTTACGGCTTCTTTTGCTGCAAGTTGTTTTTCTTTTTCTAAATCTTTTATCATGATAATGATAACGCGGTTTTGTCCATTAAATTTAAGAATTTAAGAAAGAATTTCTGCCTTCTTTCACGAATTAAACACTAAATAACTTTGTCACTTAAAAATTTAACAAATTTTAATGAAATTTATTTTACTGAATATCAGTATTTTATGTTGTTTGTTTTATTATCACTAAAAAAATAGTTGTTTGATCAGGTTTTATTTCTACATTTGTATAACTAATTTCTTAGTGATATCAAATCGTGAATGAATATCACTATAAATGATAAATGAAAAAGTATGAAAATTCAGACATTAACAAAAGCGGAAGAGCAGGTGATGCAGTATTTATGGAAACTGGAAAAAGGATTTCTTAAAGATGTCCTCGATCTTTTTCCTGAACCGAAACCTCATACCAACACCGTTTCTACGATCCTCAAAGTACTGAAGGAAAAAGAGTTTGTCGATTATAATGTCTACGGAAGACAGCATGAATATTTCCCGCTGGTGTCAAAGGAACAGTATTCCGGGAAGACCATGAAAAGCCTGGTGAAAAATTATTTTAAAGGATCTTATAAAAGTGCCGTTTCATTTCTTGTGGAAAAAAATGAAATGACGGTAGAAGACCTTGAAATGCTTTTAAATGAACTTAAAAAGAAAAACTGATCCCTATGGAAACTGTACTTTTATACTTCGGAAAAGTTATTTTGTGTTCCGGTGTAATGTTTTTGTATTATAAACTGTCTTTAAAAGACAAGACGTTTCATCATTACAACAGATTTTATCTTTTGTCTGCGATGTTGATATCGTTGCTGCTTCCTTTGATAAATATCGAGGATTTTACGATTGAAGTGAGCTCCGATATCTATAAATTAATAGATACGGTACAGAATTTTAACAATAAAAACTCAACCCATGATTACCTTTATTTTAGAATTATTTTTTCAGCTTTGGGACTGGTTTCTTGCTATTTTTTAGGAAGATTCGTCTACGGAATTATAAGAATTCACCAGCTTAAAAAACAATTTCACCGGGAAAGCTTTGACGGTATCAATTTTTACCGGACCAACCTTACCGAAGCTCCCTTTTCTTACTTTAAAAACCTTTTCTGGAAGAATTCCATCACGCTGAATTCGGATATCGGAAAGCAGATTTTAAAGCATGAAATGGTGCATATTGAGCAGAAACATTCATTCGATAAAATCTTTATGGAGATCATCGCTTCTGTGTTCTGGTTCAATCCTTTTTTTCATATTATTAAAAAAGAAATTAGTCTCATTCACGAATACCTGGCCGATAAAAAGGCGGTAAAAAAATCGGACACCAAAGCATTTGCGCAGATGCTTTTAGCAAGCCACTTTTCCGGAAACCCGTTGCCTGCCACCAGTCCGTTTCTTAGTTCAAATCTAAAAAAACGATTAAAAATGTTACAAAAACCTAAAACCAAATTCGGGTATGCGCGCAGAATCTTTGCACTGCCGGTGGTATTTTCAGTAGCTTTCGCTTATCTGGTAAATGCCAAAAATCAGGAAATCAAAGCCACCAATATGGAAATTGAGAAAGCCGTTTCTCAGATTAAGAAAGATGATAAAACCATCATTAAAAAAGATACGATTACACCAAGATCACCTAAAGAGAATCGTAGTTTATCTCCAAAAGACCTAAAGGAAAACCGGGAAAGGATTTCAGCCCTGAATAAAAATATTGCAGAAAAAAGTAAAGGCCTGGAAAAGCTTAAGCCTGAGAGTGAAGAGTTTCAGTCAAGGGTTAAAGAAATAGCGGCATTGGCTGCGCAGGCTGTCAAGATCAATGACGAGGAAATGATGAAGAATCTTGGGAGCGAATTCAGAATTAATAAAAAACCGAAAAGAGAGGTCGATTGGGAAATCGTCACTGAAGGCGAGCCGGTAATTACTGAAATGCCTGACTTCAACTTCGATTTTTCCGATTTACCGCCGATGCCTCCGACACCAACCAATGCTCCCAATGTAAAGCTTTATACCTTTAAAGGAAGCGGCGATATGAAATGGTCCCCGGAAATGGAAAAAACATTGAAGATATACGTTCCGGATGCTAAAGAATCGGCAGCCACTGCCAAGAAAAGGGCCAAACTGGAAAAAGAAAGAGCACGTCTCGAAGGGAAAAGAGCCAAGCTCGAAGGAGAAAGAGCAAAACTGGAAGCAGAAAGAAGAGCATTGGAAGGAGGAAGGGCTGCCATGTCTTACTCTTTCGGAAACTCATTCAAAGATTTCTCAAAAGATAAATCATTCAGAGTAAATGCCGACAATGTTACCGTGAGCAGCAGCGGAAAATCAATCATTGCCACAGGAATAAAAAATATCAGCGGTGAAGATCTGGCGGTCTATATCGACGGAAAACTTTCCACCAAGAAAGACATGCTCGCGCTTGATGCCTCAAAAATCCAGAGCATGAATATCATTAAAAAGAGAAACGGCGGAGAAAAAACCACGGGAGAAATAAGAATCGAAACAAGAAAATAAAAAGTTCCATAAGCTCTGTTAATACCTCTGAATTGACAGAGCTTTTTTTTAAATCTATTACCAATGAAAAATATCATACTTCTTTTTTTATGTTTTACAGTGTCTGCGAATGCACAGATCAACCGTTTTTTCTACGAGTACAAATTCATTCCCGATGCCAATG
>JBMDXW010000278.1:0-9119 GCA_048594965.1 Chryseobacterium sp. | reverse complement strand
AAGGGAAGGTGAGAAGAACATCATGTTTCAGAATGACATCCGTTACGCGCTCTCCGTGTTCAAAATCAGGATGGGTAAAGGAAGTTCTTTCTACCGGTCTCTCATATTTTTCAAAAACATCGGGAAAATCCATAAAATGTTTAAAGTTGTGGATTTTTCCGCCCGGAATGATGCTGTCTTTTTTACTTAAATTCAATTTCCGGATAAGCATTTCCAGCAAAGCCTTATCCATGTCCTTATCAAAAACAAAACGGGTAGGCTTTCCTTTTCTCCGGTTTTTCAGGCCTTTTTCGATCTTTTCGGCAAAGTTGGTCCTGATGTCGTTATCAAGTTCCAGTTCTGCATCTTTTGTTACTTTGAAAGCATGCGCCGAAAATTCATCATACCCGAAATAGGAGAAAATGTGCGGCAGATTAAAAGTGATCACATCTTCCAGGAGCATCACGTCTTTTTCCCGTGGATCTTCGGTAGGAAGCAGCAAAAACCGTCCGACGAAACGCGACGGGATTTCTATGATAGCGTAATTGCTGGAGTACTGCCAGTCTTTCTTCCTCATCGCTACCCCCAGATAAAGGCTTTTGTCCCTCATGTAAGGCATGGGTGTGTTCTCATGAAGAAGGATCGGGATGACGTTTGACTCCACCACCTCGTCAAAGTATTTTCTGACAAATTCTTTCTGGTTGGGAGTTAAGTTTTTTGCGGTTTTAATAAAGACATGGTGATCCGCCATTTCACCCTGGATCTTTCTCCATGTTTTATCAAAATTCTGCTGATGGCGAATGACGATATCATTGATTTTCTGAAGGATCTTGGAAGGCGGCTGATAAAAAGATTCGGCGATGACTTTTTCCTTAAAATCCATGGCGCGTTTCAGTCCGGCGACACGTACTCTGAAAAATTCGTCCAGGTTATTGGAAAAAATCCCCAAAAAACGGATTCTTAAATGTAAAGGGACGTTCTCGTCCATCGCTTCCTGAAGCACCCTTTCGTTAAAGGCCAGCCAGGTAATATCTCTCGGATTAAAATGTAATGACATTCGCTAGTTTATAATGTATCAAAAATAATAATTCACGCTTTCCTGTACAGATTTTTTAAGTTAAGCTTTAATTAAATTTAAATAAAAAACTTCTAAAAACATCTTCTTGCAGGTACTTAAAGATATTAAAAATAACGGCTGATCGGAAAAGGAAGAATAAGATTCACGAAAAAGTGACAGGATGGTCAAATGCAGGGACATCCACGAGCTGCAGTAAAAAGCGGTATGGTGACCTTTAGCGGCATTCGGAAGCTGTTTGTCAAGGGTTGTTTAAACAAGATGTGTCAATTTGTCATAAAATTTTGAATGGTATAAATATTGAGAAATACTGAATGTAAATTAAAAAATTTAAAATAGAAAAAATAAAATATTATGAGTAAAATAATCGGAATCGACTTAGGAACAACCAACTCTTGTGTTGCCGTAATGGAGGGAAAAGACCCTGTTGTAATTCCTAACGCAGAAGGTAAAAGAACAACGCCGTCAATCGTGGCATTCACGGAAGACGGTGAAAGAAAAGTAGGAGATCCTGCCAAGAGACAGGCCGTAACCAACCCTACAAAGACTGTTTATTCTATCAAAAGATTTATCGGGACCCACTTTAAAGATGATGCTTCTGAAATCACAAGAGTACCTTATAAAGTAGTTGCCGGACCAAACGATACGGTAAAAGTAAAGATCGACGACAGAGAATATACGCCACAGGAAATTTCTGCCATGACGCTTCAGAAAATGAAGAAAACGGCTGAAGATTATTTGGGTCAGGAAGTAACAAGAGCGGTAATTACGGTTCCTGCTTACTTCAACGATGCACAGAGACAGGCTACCAAAGAAGCCGGTGAAATCGCAGGTCTTAAAGTAGAAAGAATCATCAACGAGCCTACTGCTGCGGCATTGGCTTACGGTTTGGATAAAAACCACAAAGATCAGAAAATCGCAGTATACGACTTAGGTGGGGGTACTTTTGATATTTCGATCCTTGATTTGGGAGACGGTGTATTTGAAGTATTGTCTACCAACGGTGATACGCACTTAGGAGGGGATGACTTTGATGATGTGATCATCAACTGGATGGCTGATGAGTTCAAATCTGAAGAAGGTGTTGATCTAAAATCTGATGCGATCGCATTACAGAGATTAAAAGAAGCGGCTGAAAAAGCAAAAATCGAGCTTTCTTCTTCTCCACAAACTGAAATCAACCTTCCTTATATCACGGCTACGGCTACAGGTCCTAAGCACCTGGTAAAGACTTTAACGAAAGCTAAATTCGAGCAATTGTCTGCTGACCTGGTAAGGAGATCTATGGAGCCGGTTGCAAAAGCATTGAAAGATGCAGGTTTATCCACTTCGGATATCGACGAAGTAATCCTGGTAGGGGGTTCTACAAGAATCCCGATCATCCAGGAAGAAGTGGAGAAATTCTTCGGTAAAAAACCGTCTAAAGGGGTTAACCCGGATGAGGTTGTAGCCATCGGTGCAGCTATTCAGGGAGGTGTATTGACGGGTGATGTGAAAGACGTTCTTTTATTAGATGTTACACCACTTTCTTTAGGTATCGAAACAATGGGTTCTGTTTTCACGAAATTAATTGAAGCGAATACAACGATCCCGACTAAAAAATCTGAAGTATTCTCTACGGCTTCCGACAACCAGCCTGCGGTAAGCATCAGAGTAGGACAGGGGGAAAGACCGATGTTCAACGATAACAAGGAAATCGGTAGATTCGACCTTACCGATATTCCACCGGCACCAAGAGGTGTTCCTCAGATCGAAGTAACTTTCGACATCGATGCCAACGGTATCCTGAGCGTATCTGCTAAAGATAAAGGAACCGGTAAAGAACAGTCAATCAAAATCCAGGCTTCTTCAGGTCTTTCCGACGAAGAAATCGAAAGAATGAAGAAAGAAGCTCAGGAAAATTCTGCAGCGGATGCGAAAAGAAAAGAAGAAGTTGAAATCTTCAACAAAGCAGACGGATTGATCTTCCAGACGGAAAAGCAATTGAAAGAGTTCGGTGATAAATTATCTGCGGATAAAAAGGCAGCCATCGAAACCGCTCACGGCGAATTGAAAACCGCTTTTGAAGCTAAAAATGCAGATGACGTAAAAGCTAAAACCGAAGCTTTGGACGCAGCATGGATGGCCGCTTCAGAAGAACTGTACGCAGCAGGACAACAGCCGGGTGCTGATGCAGGTGCTCAGAATACAGGAAATGCAGGTGGTGCAGAAGATGTACAGGATGCAGATTTTGAAGAAGTGAAATAAAGGATATAAATCCATCAGATAAAAGCCGCTTTAAACGAAAGTTTGAAGCGGTTTTTTTATGATGTAAAATGATGAGTGGATGGTGCAGTAATTCGTCTCGAAAAATGAACTATGTCCGTACAGGCGGATCTCGTATAAAAATTCTTCAATGAAATAAAACTAACCGGATGTATCAGTTACTCGTGCATTGCCAGATTTTAATGCAAATTCAGTATAAATACTTACTTCCGGTAATGCGGTAATACTTAATTTTATCAAAAAAATAAATACTAATCATAATTGCTTAAACGGTAAGGAAAATTTATAAATATTAGGTTTTTTTAAAATTTTTTGTAATAAATGGTGATTATGTCAATAATAAAATTAAATTTGTAATAGGATCAGGTAGCTGTAATAAAGGTATTCCGGTCATAACCAAAACTAAAAACCAACATTAAAACAAAAATTAATAATCATGAAAATCATCGCAAACAATTCCTGTTTACATTTTCCCGAATAGCAGTATAATAATAAGGCCTTCCAGACTATGTTTTAAAAGGCCTGTCTTTCGGTGCTTCTCCAATCTGCCCTTTATTAATTTTCAGACTGGAGGTATGCTTATCAATCCACGGGTAAATCATATTTAATAAAAATTTAATCTTAAAAACTATAATTATGGACGGAACAATTGGAGAAATCCGACTTTTTGCCGCAAACTTTGCTCCCAAATCATGGCAGTACTGTAATGGCACTTTACTGGCCATCAGGTCAAATACGGCTTTATTCGCAATCCTGGGGAATACCTACGGCGGAGATGGCCAGACTACTTTCGCGCTGCCGAATCTTGCGGGCAGGTCTGCTGTCGGGGTAGGGCAAGGTCCCGGCTTGACTACTAAATATAATTTGGGAACTACGACGGGAACAAATTCTGTACAGCTGACCACGGCCAATTTACCTGCTCACATCCATGCTGTTGCAGGAAGTGTTCAAATTCCGGCGTATTCGGATGAGGGCGACTCCGGCACACCGGCGAATAACATCCTCGCCTCAAAGGGTGCTATGTACAATCAAAGTCCGAATTCTACAACAAGACCCCTGCCTTTAACCTTACAGATTGGTGATACAGGAGGAAATAACGCGCTTACTTTCGTTCAGCCTTCGCTTGGAATGAATTATATCATTTGCCTTTACGGAGTGTTCCCTTCAAGAGGATAATCATTGAAATTTTAAAAAAAATTAATAACACTTAAAAATATTATTATGGAAGGTTATATAGGAGAAATCCGGATGTTTGCCGGAAATTTCGCTCCTCTTGGATGGGTTTTCTGCGACGGAACGCTTTATAGCATAGCAAGATATTCCCCGTTATTTTCAATATTAGGCAACAATTTTGGCGGAGACGGCCATACTACATTCGGGGTGCCGGACCTGCGGGGAAGAATTGCTGTAGGGACCGGTACGGGGAATGATCTTACCAAAATAGAGTTAGGAGAGGTTGGCGGATCCGAGACGGTTACGATGACCATGGCACAAATGCCTGCGCACAACCACACCGCAACAGGAACCATCTCATTTCCATGTTTTTCAGATGAAGGTAATACAGGTTCTCCGGCAGGTAATATACTGGCAGGTTCAGAAGCTGCTTACTCTACCCTGGATCCGGATACTTTCATTGCACCTGCTACCACATCGGGTTATACATCAGTTACAGGAAGCAATATTCCATTCAGTATCATACAGCCTGTGCTGGCAACCAACTACATTATCTGTCTTGAAGGCTATTGGCCGCCACGGCAGGATTAATTCATTAAAATTATTAATAGAAAAACAATTACTATGGAAGGAACCATATCAGAAATAAGAATGTTTGCCGGAGATTTTGCTCCCCAATATTGGGCATTATGTCAGGGGCAGGCAATGGCAATTAGTACTAATCAGGCACTTTTTGCGCTTTTAGGGAATACGTACGGGGGCGATGGGATTACCAACTTCTTGCTGCCGAATTTTGCTGGAAGGACCGCGATGGGGACCGGAATAGGGGTAGGAACCAAAGTATTCCAATTAGGAATGACGGTGGGTACTGAAACCGTAACCTGCGACATACAGCATATGCCCACGCATACTCACACTGCAGGATCAGAAGCTATTTCTATAAAAACATTTTCGAATCCGGGAAGTACAGGTTCTCCGGCAGGGAGTGCACTTGCGTCACTCGAGGGCTTATATTCCACTGATCAGCCGGACAGCAGTATGAAACCGTTGCCCAACAATACATTAACGTTAAGTGTTGCAGGGGCAGGGCAGCCGATTGATATCCGTCAGCCTTATCTCGGAATCAATTATATCATCTGTACTTACGGAATTTTTCCATCAAGATCGTAATCAGAATTTATTTACTCAATCTGTGGTAAAACACTTTGCTGCGGAATGATTTTATCAACAACATGAAAATAGCTTTACTTTTACCCAGGTCTGTCATTTATCCTTCTATTTCGTTCGATATAATGGATGGTTTTAAGCAATCCCTTAAAAATATGGGACTGGAAGGATATCATGAAATCTTTTCAGCGGGCATTGGGGTTGCCGCAAAAAACGAGGAAATCTACGGTCTTTGCGAACAGTTTTTACTGGATGGAACAGATATCATCATCGGATATATGAATCCTTTTTCAGCAGAATTCGTACATCCTCTTTTTGAGGCTTCCGGAAAAAGCCTGGTGGTCCTGGACAGCGGTTACCATTTTCCTAAATTCAGACAAAAGCTTTCAAATGCATGGTTTATCTCCCTTCAGGGTGGGCTTTGTACACGCATGATCACACAGAAAGCCATTGAAGACGGATTCAGGAATTTTGCATTCAGCTGTTCTTTTTATGACGCAGGATACCGGCCTTCCTATGTGTATGCGGCGGCGGCTGAAGAAAAGGGAGGATCAATCGTGTTCAACCATATTACGTCACTGAAACGTTCTGATTTTACATTAAAGCCACTTACTGAATTTCTTGAAAAAGAGAACAATACTGCGGTATTGACAACTTTTTGTGGTGACATGACCGAAGACTTTTTTGCAGAAAGCAGCGAGAGCTCCGGGTATTATAAAGTCTACGGAACAGGCTTTACCTCCGAGGAAACATGGCTGGGAAAAATACCTTATCCCGGATATGAATGGAACACAGCAGTAGCCTGGGCCAGAGATTTAAAAATTCCTGAAAATGAAACTTTTGTAAGGATAATGGACGGAATTAGATATGGAAAGGCTAATCTGTTTTCATTGCTGGGATGGGAAGCGGCACGGTTTATAGGGCTTGAAAATACAGACTTCGACGGAATGACGATTCATTCACCGCGCGGAAATGTATATATGAACACGGATAACGGATTTTCGGAAGCAGAAGTTTATTATGCGACTGTTTCAAAAGATGAAGAAACGGGGAATTGTCTTTTAACGGATATTCAAGCAGCTTCAGTCACGGAAACCGAACGCGAAGCATTGGAACGGAACATCGACTACATCAGAACAGTAGAAGCCAATACTTGGCTTAATGCTTATGCCTGTTTAGAATCATGACAAGGGCATCTAAAATAGCAGTTCTATGTAACAACCGGATGGCATTTCCGGCTTTGCAGGCTTTACAGGCTGCAGGCCGGCTTTGTGCATTAGGAGTTCCTGATAGCAATGGCGAAGTCGTAGATTTTTGCACTATGCTTTCAAGGCAGTCCGGCATCCCTTTATTTTTGATGACGAAGGAAAGCTGCGCCGATCGGATAAAAGAAATAATGAATACCGGGGCTCACGCTCTTTTTACCATGACTTTTCCCTGGAAAATTTCTTCTGAACTTCTTACGCTCTATCCCGGTAAGTTTTACAATTTTCATTACGGGCTTTTACCCGAAATGCGAGGAGCAGATCCGGTGTTTGAGACGATAAGGAGCCGTTCGGGACAATCGGGGATTACTGTTCACGTTATCGACCGGTATATCGATAAAGGAGCCATTATTCTTAAAAAAAATATTGCCTTGACCAGGAATATGACACATGGTGCATTGTGCACTCAGCTGTCGTGGTTAGGGGCTAACCTCTTAAATGAACTTTTAAACCTTTTGCAAAATAATTTTCAGGGAACGGAACAACAGGAACAAGAGGCCCGGTATTATCCTAAACCGGGTATTTCCGACGTGTGTATTTCCTGGGAGAAAAATGATGCAGAAGCTATTGAAGCATTAGTAAGAGCTTGCAATCCATGGAATAAAGGTGCTTATACCCAATGGAACGGATGGAACATCAGGGTATTGGAAGCGACCCCTGTTCAGAATACAGATCATACTGCCGGACTTCCGGGGACCATCCTGTATCTGGATAAGGAAAATGGATTAGTTGTTCAATGTGATCAGAACTCAAATCTGAGATTAGATATTGTTTACACCGAAGAGGGCTTCATGAGCGGACATCGACTATCCGCTTTCGGGCTCAGGGAGGGTGAGAAATTCATCAATTTATAACTTAAATATAATTTAAAATGAAAAACTTTTATTCTACACTCAAAACGTTGGCGAAAACAGTCGTCATTACGGGAGCGTCGTTGCTGGGTTATGCCCAGGCGCAGACAACGCTCTCTCCCGGAGGAATCGCGTTTACCTCGTACGATTCTACTTCTACCTCGGTAGATGTATTCTCATTTGTATTGCTTGCTCCTATTTCAAGCGGCACGCAAATAAGCTTTACCGACAGGGGATATCAGGGAGGAAGTTCATGGCAGGCAGCCGGATCAACTGAATCTGCAATTACATGGACCAGTGGCACCGCATTGCCGGCCGGTACCGAAGTGTACATTTCAGCATTGTCGGCTTCTATTTATAATCCTTCAACAGGTACTTCTTTTTCCAATGGTACCGTAGCGCTTACCGATGGTACATCCTCTAATGGATTGGTTTTATCTTCTGTAGGAGATCAGATCATTGCATTCCAGGGAGGCGGCGGAAGTGTAACAGGTGCTAATGTAACCTGTATTGCCGGTATCAATTATTTTTATACAGCGGGATCTACAACGGCTGCATGGAATAGTGATGCGGTTGGGAGTCCTAATGCATCACTTATGCCACCGGGACTTACAGGAGGAACCAGTGCATTGTATACAGGACCGGTATCTGGTGTCACAGTGGCCAGATCCGGAAAGTTTAATTGTACGGGAGTACCAACATCATCAGTTGCCAATATAAGAACAGCTGTTATGAATAACGCCAACTGGACACTTAGTACTGCTGCGGGATCGCAGTATTCAGGATGTACTTTTCTGGCCAGTAACCCTGTAATTACTGCCAATCCGGCAAACAGAACGATATGCGCCGGAGGTACCACTACCTTTACGGTAAGTGCTGCAGGAGCTACTTCCTACCAGTGGTATCAGAATTCGGGCAGTGGATTTATTGCTTTAACCAATACGGCTCCTTATTCAGGAGTAACGACCAATACTTTGACCATCACAGGGGCTACTTCTGCAATGAATGGTTATCAGTATCGTGCTGTCGCAAGTAATGCTGCGGGTTCTGCCACTTCTACCGGTGCTACATTAACGGTTGCAAGCATCAGTACAACAGGAAGTAAAACAGACGTTGCTTGTAATGGAGCTTCCAATGGTTCGGCCACTGTAATACCAACAGGTGGCGTGGCACCTTACAGTTATTCTTGGGCTCCTTTCGGTGGTACGGCTGCAACGGCTACAGGTCTTTCTGCCGGCACTTATACGGTAACGGTAACTGATAATTCAGGATGTCAAACCACACGGACATTTACAATTAATCAGCCTGCCAGTGCCGTAAGCGGAACAACGGTAGTAACCAACG
>JBMDXW010000277.1:0-5165 GCA_048594965.1 Chryseobacterium sp. | reverse complement strand
AAGAGCTGCTGGATATCAAAGGATTCGGAAAGCATAAGATTGAAAATTACGGCGAGGAAATCCTGGAAATCCTGGAAAGTATATAACCTGAGGCAAAAACACAAATGATGAGCATATCTTGAGCTGGAGAAGATTTTCTTCTTCGGCTTTGGATTTAGCTTAAGTCAGTTCAATTCCTTATTTTTGCAGCACATATACATTAATCATCATTTATAATTATAAAATGAAACCAGGCTTAGCAAAAGGGACGAGAGATTTCACAGCATCAGAAGTTGCAAGAAGAAGATTTATCATTACTACTTTACAGAAAAACTTTGAACTGTTTGGGTTCCAGCCTTTGGAGACCCCAAGCTTTGAAAATCTTTCGACATTAACGGGGAAATACGGAGAGGAAGGTGACCGCCTGATCTTTAAGATTTTAAATTCGGGAGATTATACCTCAAAGGTAAATCAGGATGATTGGGAAAATAAAAGTCATCAGAAGCTAACCTCGCAGATTTCCGATAAAGCCCTGCGCTACGACCTTACCGTACCTTTTGCGAGATTCGTGGCCATGAACCATAATCAGCTTACTTTTCCTTTTAAAAGGTATCAGATTCAGCCGGTATGGAGAGCAGATCGTCCTCAAAAGGGGAGATTCAGAGAATTCTACCAGTGTGATGCGGATGTCGTGGGAAGCGAAAGCCTTTTACAGGAAGTGGACCTGGTTCAATTGTATTTGAAGTCATTTACAGAATTGGGTGTTGCTGTAACAATTCATATCAACAACAGAAAAATACTTTCCGGATTGGCAGAATTTGCAGGCATTACCGATAAACTGATCGATTTTACGGTAGCACTGGATAAGTTGGATAAAATAGGGAAAGATGGCGTGGTGAAGGAACTTCTTGAGAGAGAAATTGCTCAGGAATCTATTGACAAGCTGGATTTCCTGTTTACGCAATCGGAGGATGCCTTAGAAAACCTTCTTCAGCTGAAAGAAAAGTTTGAAGGAAATGAAATCGGGCTGAAAGGAGTGGAAGAACTGGAATTTGTCATTACGCAGTCATTAAATCTGGGTGTTGATATTCAAAATTTAGTATTTGATATTACGCTTGCGAGAGGTTTGGACTATTACACCGGAGCTATTTTTGAGGTAAAAGCGGATGAGGTTCAGATGGGATCCATCGGCGGTGGCGGAAGGTACGATAACCTGACGGAAGTTTTTGGGGTGAAAAACATCCCGGGAATCGGGATTTCTTTTGGCCTTGACAGGATTTACCTTGTGATGGAAGAATTGGGATTGTTCCCGGACGAAGCTATCTCAAAAGTGGAATATCTGTTTGCTAATTTCGGAGGTGATGAAACGCTGAATGCTTTAAAATTGATCAAGCAATTAAGAGAGAAAGGAATTCCTGCCGAGCTTTATCCGGAATCGGCAAAGATCGGTAAGCAGTTTACGTATGCTGAAAAAAAAGGGATCAGAAATATTGTTTTCCTCGGTGAAGAAGAAATAAAAAACGGAACCGTAACCTACAAAGATCTTGCAGCAGGAGAGCAGAAAACGGTTTCTCTGGAAGAGTTTTTAAATAAATAATAGATTCTGAGAATTCTGTAATGGCATGAGAAATAAAGAATACTCTAAGGAATAGCCAGGCTTTTTCTCAAATTGGGAATCTTAGGTTTCGGAAGACCTGCTGCACATGATGCAGGAGAAAGTGGTCACCAAAACAAGATGCTCAGCCAATACTGTTTTTTGGATGATAGGAACAGCCAATTTAATTCCCGGTTCCAACAGTACGGAAATGGTTTTCAAACGGGCAGAGAAAAAGCAGAATATATAGGATTAATTACTGGAGGAGTTCGTTTTATTCTCCCTGCAGTTTTTATGAAAAGTTTTTTCGTTTGGCTGTATCAAAAATACGGATCCTCACCTGACGTTCAACCTTTTTATTTGTGGAATAAAGCCTGTCATCGCTATTATTTTGACCGGTATATAAATTCATTTTATGGAAGGACAAGTTTCACCGGATATTATTGAAAAGTGGCTTAAAGCATGGTCGCTGTCGAGACAATTGCCTTTGCCTGTGCATTATAAATCAGGATTGATGGTTGATGTAGGAGAGGAGAAACAAAGGAAGCGGTATGTATTCCCCGGCTGTAATGATGATTTTTTTGAATTGGCGGAAACAATTCATCAGCCATGGGTTTTTTTGAAGGTATGTGCGCTTTTTGATGAATTTAAAGACAAAATCCCAGACAGATGGGTTTTGCAGCCACAGGGATATATGATGTACTGCTCTTCTCCTATGAAATTCCCCGATAAAAATCTTCCGGATGAATACAGATTTGAATATAAATATGATGATTCCGTTCTTTTGGTCAGCATTATGGAAAATAATAAGGTCGCCTCATCGGGCCGTATTGTATTTGTAGATGATCTTGCTGTTTATGACAGAATTTTTACGGAAGAAAATCATCGAAGAAAAGGACTGGCTGGTTTTTTAATGAAAGAGCTTGAAAAAGCAGCACTGTCAAAAGGTTTTTCCAATAATTTTTTGGTTGCCACGGAGCAAGGTAAAAAATTATATGAATTATTAGGCTGGAAGCTCTACAGTTTTTATACTTCTATTGTAATTTAAAGAGAATAAATAAACTTTTGTAGTATAAGAGTGAGCTTTCGATTTAACCTGTCGAACATCTTTGAGAATTCAAACAGACAAAAGTATTATTTTACAATCCAGGAATATACTTTTACGCTGCTAAAATATAAGTTTACGGTGTGCCAATATACTTTTACATCACTAGAATATTAATCTGCATCGCAAGAATATACTTTTACATCATTAAAATATAACTTTGCGGTGTTCCAATATACTTTTACATCGCTAAAATATCAATCTGTATCAAAAGAATACACTTTTACATGGCTAGAATACACCTATACATTGATTAAATAAACTGTGTGGAATATCAGGTTCTGATGTTTAGTTCGAAAAATGATTATCGGTTTGTTATTTCTCGACTGTAAGATTGTCTTATTGGTGTAAATTTATTTTTATATTTTTGGAAAAATATCAGCCATGGAAAACTATCTGGAAATAAACAAAAACTCCTGGAATGCCAAAGTGGAGACTCATCTTAAATCGGATTTTTATTTTGTGGATGAATTCCTGAAAGGCAGGACTTCCCTGAATTCGATCGAGCTTGACCTTTTGGGAGATCTGAAAGATAAAACCGTTCTTCACCTGCAATGCCATTTCGGGCAGGATTCTATCTCTTTATCCAGACTGGGAGCAAAGGTTACAGGAATTGATCTGTCGGATAAAGCAATTGCTGCTGCTGAGGAACTGGCTCAGAAATGTGGAACGGATACGCGGTTTATCTGCACCGATTTATACAATCTTCCCGATGTTCTTGACCGGCAGTTTGATATCGTCTTTACCAGCTATGGTACGATCGGATGGCTTCCTGACCTTGACCGGTGGGCAAAAGTGGTTTCTCATTTCTTAAAGCCGGACGGGAAATTTATCATGGCGGAATTTCATCCTGTTGTATGGATGTTTGATGATGATTTTGAAGGAGTGAAGTACAATTATTTTAATGAAAAACCTATTGTCGAGACCTACGAAGGCACTTATGCAGACCAGTCTGCCGATATCGTTCAGGATTATGTGATGTGGAATCATTCTCTTTCGGAAGTGCTCCGGGGATTACTGGATAACGGGATTTCCTTGCAGCATTTCAATGAATTCGACTGGTCACCATATCCTTGTTTCAGGCATGTAGAGGAATTTGAAAAAGGAAAATGGAGAATTCCGAAGTTTGGAAATAAAATTCCTCTGGTTTTTTCCATTCAAGGAATAAAAAAGTCATCGTAATATTGTTACGATGACTTTTTCTGAATATATGAATGTTAAAATAACTAGTCTTAGCTTACGGTTTCCTGTGCTTTGCTAATGCTGTCCTGTGCTTTATTTTTCAATTCATCTGCTCTGTCCTGAACCTGGGAAGCGACGTTATTAGCTTTGTCTTTAAGATCATTTCCCCATTTGTTTAGGTTGTCCTTTGCATTGTTTATCTTATCTTTTACCATCTGTTTTTGCTCAGGGCTTGAGTTTTTGTATTTCCAGTATGCTAAAGCGCCAAGACCAACTAATGCTAATAAACCTTTTGTCTTATTTCCCATGATTTCTATTTTTTAAGTGTTAATATTAAAATTTTGTTATTAACAATCATGTAAAATACGTGCCAAAAAAAATATCAGAAGTATAAAGTAATGTTAAAATTAGTGGAATGTTTCTAAATTTTCTCCGTCAAAACTTGCAAAAACCATGGTAGGATAGGAGTCTCTGTGGAATACATTTCCATTGTTGTCAATAGCAATAGCACCCGCAAATCCATCGATCATTTTCAATTCGGCAAAAGTTTTGTCGAAAGCATCTTTTACAGGCATTCCATCGGTAACTCTCGTTACAATCTTTGCAGCGGTGGCATTGCTTACGATATCTTCCCCTACGCCGGTACAGCTCACCGCACAGAAAGCATTGGCATAATTACCGGCTACCGTAGCGGAATCTGAAATCCTTCCCGGAATTTCAAATCCTTTTCCGCCGGTGGAAGTGGCAACGGCTAACTTCCCATTCCTGTCAATAGCGACACAACCAACGGTGCCTTTTCCGCCAGTCTTTAATTTTGCTTCGTATTCCTCTCTTCTTTTAGGGATTTCTGTAGAAATGTTTTCAAATCCATGTTCGTTGGCGTATTTTTTCGCTCCGTCTCCTCCTAATACGCGGTCATCTTCTTTCATCAGCGCTTTAGCTACAAGAATTGGATTTTTGACGTCCTGGATATTGATAACGCCGCTCATTTTTTCAGTTTCCCCGTCCATAACGGCGGCGCTCATCCTGATCACGCCGTCACTCTGGATCTGAGAACCTGTTCCGGCATTGTAAAGTTCGTCATCTTCAAGCAGCGAAACCGCAAATGCCGCCGTATCAAATGCTGAATGGTCCTGTAAATAATCAAAAGCTTTTTTTACAATATTTTTCAGAGATTCTTGTTTTGCCGTTTTTACTTCATGGCTCTGATCGCTTTCAGAGAAAAATCCACCGTGAATTATTACCTTCATTTTTAATGTTGTTTTTTGTAGACAAGATAGCCAATTTTTATAAAATCATATATGA
>JBMDXW010000276.1:0-24776 GCA_048594965.1 Chryseobacterium sp. | reverse complement strand
GGCCTTAATTTCCTGCTTTCCATAACCTACTGATGTAAAAATTAAAATATCTGCATTGTCTGCAGCGATATTGTATTTACCGTCGGCATCCGTAACGGTGAGCCTGTTTGCTTTTTTTACTTCAACTGTAACCTGTGAAAGGGGATTGCCTTTATCGTCAACCACCCTGCCCGCTATTTTATTCTGGGCAATAACAGCAGATGAAAGTAAACAAGTGCATAACAGGAGATGTAAACAGCGTATGAACCTGGATTTTCTCATGCAGAATTTGTTTGGTATTAAAAATGATATTATATTTGCACCACTAAAACAATAGGAAATTCCTCCTTAGCTCAGTTGGTTAGAGCATCTGACTGTTAATCAGAGGGTCGCTGGTTCGAGCCCAGCAGGAGGAGCAAAAGACTTACAGAAATGTAGGTCTTTTTTTATACACAGAAGCCGGCCGACTCTATCTGAATACTTTATAAAATAATCATACCACACCTTCCGGCAACAGCGTTATTTCACTACATTTGCAGTTTTGGATCAGAATGTTTTAAAATTTAAATATAATTGAATCCTATTACAATAAATCTGCATACTTTTTGTTTATGCAATAGCTTGAAGAACAACAAATGTTAATTAACAACCCGCGATATTATCCCCTTTTTATTTTTGTCCTTTTATCAAATTTTGTATGCGCTCAAAACGCGGCATCCGGAAAGATCGTAGACGCTAAAACCAATAAAGAACTTACCGGTGTTGACGTATTCATCAACGATAGCGATAAAGCCGCTTTAACAACCACAACAGGGAATTTTATGGTGCAATCTGACAGCATCATTTACAAATTAAAATTTTTAAGGAAAAATTATGCGCTGGAAAGCGTTGAAGTAAACCCTGAAAATGCGACCAATATATTCGTTAAACTCTCTCAGGAAAAAGTAAGCAATATTCAGGAGGTCGTCATCCATAACGAAAAACCCAAGTACAGAAACAAGAAAGAAAATCCTGCCTACGCAATCATGCAGAAAGTTTGGGCAAGAAAAAGAAATAACGGTCTTGACAAATTCGACACCTATACCTACAAAGAGTACGAAAAGATTCAGTTTGATGCCAACAATCTGGACAGTGCTTTCATGAAGAAAAAGATCTTCAATAAGCTTGAATTTATCTTTGACTATAAAGATTCTACCGCCAGCGGCAAAATCGGGCTTCCCGTATTTCTAAACGAAGCCGTTTACGAAAATTATGGTGAAAACAGACCTTCAAAAAGAACGAAAAGGCTGTTGGTGGCACAAAAAACATCAGGTTTTCAGGATAACCAGATCGTAACCCTTACGGCCAAAAACCTCTACCGCGACATTAATATTTACGATAATACACTAAACTACTTTGATATCGGATTTCCCAGTCCTGTCGGAGAAACAGGATTCAGCACTTATGATTATAATCTGGTGGACACTATTTCGATTCGCGGAGAAAACGCGTATAAAATACGATATATGCCTAAGCGGACGGAAGTTCTGGCATTCCAGGGATATCTTTATATCGACACAGACAGCTATGCCGTACTGGGAGCAACCTTAAAATCAACCCAGAAAATCAATGTCAATTTCATCAACGGGATCTCTACCGAACTGGAATACGACAATCCTGATGAGAATACTTTTTTACCCAGAAAATTCGTCACGGAAATCGAAATGACCCCTTTCTCAAAAAAGAAAACCGCAAAAAGTATTGTTGCCAAAAGATCAGTCGATTACTCTGAATATCAATTCAATAAACCTTTAGAAGATAAAGTATTTAAAAGAACGGAGGAAGAATATTCTGATAGTTTCACAGACAAGGATGATGCTTACTGGCTTAAAGCAAGACCAGATTCTTTATCAAAAACCGAACAGGGGATTTACGATATGCTGGATAAGCTTCAGCAGACCCCTAAATTCAACAGAATTGTAAAGCTGTATGAAACATTGGGTTCCGGTTATTATAATGTGAAAAAATTAGGTATCGATATAGGCCCTATCTTCTCAGTTTACGGGAAAAACGAGGTAGAAGGAGACAGAATACGATTAGGCGCAAGAACTTATTTCACAAGAAATGACCCTTGGAGAGTGCAGTTTTATACTGCTTACGGTTTCAAAGACGAACAGGTAAAATATGGCGCTGAAGCAAGATTTATGTTTAACAGGGTAAACCGATTCACTGTAGGAGCCGGAACCCGAAGAGACATCTTACAATTAGGGGTACAATTGACGAATGATGACGGGATCATGGCCAGAACATTTGCCTCATCAACAATTTTTGCGAGAGGCGAAAATGCATCTTTAAGCTCGGTTAATCAAACCAATGTTTTCACGTCAATAGAACCTTGGAAAAACTTTCAGATCAGGCTTGACGGCACCATGCAAAGCATCAAATCTGCCAATCCTGACGGTTTCAGCCTGATGTATTATAAAGATGGCGCTCTTAGAAAAACGACGAACGATTCACACTTTACATTAAGCTTAGTTGCAAGACCCGGCGCAAAGTTCTCACAAACCGGAATCGACCGCTATGAGCATGGAACATTAGCTCCAACAATTGTTTTAAAATATACTAGGGGTGTTGAAGGATTATTCGGATCTGATTTTAATTATAACAAACTCCAGTTCCTTTTCTATAAACCTGTTTTAATCGGAAGTTGGGGAAAAACGCTGGTCAGCTTCGAGGCAGGGAAAAACTTTGACACTGTTCCTTTGGCGTTACAGAACGTTATTCCGGGAAACCAGTCGTACAGCCTTGCGCAAAATACATTCGCACAGCTGAATTATTATGAATTTGTAGCCGACACCTATACAACGCTTCATTTGGAACATCATTTTAACGGTAAAATACTTTCTTTTATCCCATTAATCAAGAAATTAAAATTAAGAGAAATTGCCTTTATCAGAGGAGCTTACGGAACTTTAAGCAATGCATCGAAAGCAATTAATGTCGAAGGATTTAAATATTCTGCACCAAGTGATCATATTTATTATGAATACGGGTTCGGGATCGAAAATATCGGTTTTGGGAATCTAAGAATTTTCAGAGTCGACTTCAACTGGCGCGGTAATTATCTCGACCGTCCCAACATTTCGACATTCGGCGTAAAAGCAGGATTCCAGGTTGGGTTCTAAAAAAATAAATCTCCTTAAGTAAAGGAGATTTTTTATTGTTTAAGATTCTGAAGGATAATTTTTACATCCGTTGCAATGCGCTACAATGTAAACGATTTTGCACGGCGGTCTCTGTCCTTCCGGAATGCTGCAATACACATCACACGGTAAGCATCCCTGATCAGGAGTGGCTCCACCCATTACGTTTTTTAGCTCCTGTCTGTTGACTTTCTTTAAATTTTTCATATCAGTTAAATTTTGTTTGATTTGATGTTAAATATAAGAAATATATTCATTTCCGGTTATGATTTGATCAAAACAAAAAAACCTCAGCAAAATTGCTGAGGTTTGTCATTTTATGAAACGCTTAAATTATGCGTTTGCTTCTACAGATACGAAAGATCTGTTATTTGCTTTCTTAGTGAAAACTACTTTACCGTCTACTAGAGCGAACAAAGTGTGATCTTTACCGATTCCCACGTTTGCACCCGGGTGGTGTTGAGTACCTCTTTGTCTAACAATAATATTACCAGCAATAGCTTCCTGACCTCCGAAAATCTTTACTCCTAATCTTTTAGAGTGAGATTCTCTACCGTTTTTGGAACTACCAACTCCTTTCTTATGTGCCATTTTATTTTAAGGTTTTTTGGTTTTACAATTATTCTGCGCTTTCAGCAGCTTCAGCGTCAGCCTTTTTTGTCGTTTTCTTAGCAGGTTTTTCTGCTTTCTTAGCTCCTTCAAATCCTGTAATACCCGTGATCTGAATCTGAGTTAATGATTGTCTGTGACCATTTTTCACTTTGTAACCTTTTCTTCTTTTCTTTTTGAAAACGATTACTTTATCAGCTTTTACGTGGTCTAGGATCTCTGCTTCTACAGTGATTCCGCTTACAGCTGGGGCGCCTACAGTGATTGCTCCGTTTACAGTAAGAAGTACTTTATCAAAAGATACTTTCCCTCCTTTGTCTCCTGACAAACGGTTTACAAACAACTTCTGGTCTTGCTCAACTTTGTATTGAAGCCCTGCTATTTCTACAATTGCAAACATTGTTTATAAAATTTTTAGTTATTCGAGGTGCAAATATAAGAATTATTTTCTAATCTTCTCAAATTCAACCCAATCTTTTTTTACATAAAATTTTAACTATGTTTCGAATAATTTATCACAATAAAGTGATAACATTTTCCGTTAAAAGTAATAACTTCGTTTATACCAAAAAATATTTTATATGAAAAGAAACTTTAATTTCCGCATCCTTGCGGGAGCATTTGCCGCTCTACTTTTATCTGCATGTAATGACGATTCTATGGAAACTCCTGTAGCCGCTGAACAACAGACACAAAGCCAGAAAATCGATCAGCCCAACGATCTTGAAAAGGTTTGTTATTACGTAGACCAGTACTGGAGCTCTTCATCTGTTCTACTGACATCATTACAGAATTCCACAGACACTAATTTTATGAACTCCCAGATGACAAAGATTGCCAGCATGTGGGGAAGAAGCAATCCAACGCTTCGATTTGTCAATGATCCGTCGAACTACAATTCTACGTATAATGCGATTTCTTATTCTACCGGGAAAATCTATTATGGTTACGCCATCTATTACGACGCCAAATCCAAAGGAGGAGATATCGTAAATGCGATGATCCTGGCCCACGAGTACGGCCACCAGCTGCAATACATCTTCGGACTTCCTTCCGTAAGCGAATCTACAGCAAGACCTAATGAGCTTGAGGCAGACGGATTTGCAGGATATTACTTAAGAAGACCAAACGGCTATAATCAGACAAGCTTTCCACAGATTGCCGCAGCCTACGAATTTGCACAGAGTATAGGAGATTACCAGACCAACAGCCCCGGCCATCACGGAACGCCGCCTCAGCGCAGATCTGCCGTACGTCTGGGTTTCCTTTTGGGACAGTATGATCTGACCGCGTCAGCATTTGATTATAACTTCTTCTATTACTACCAGGGCGTTTTAAACGGAACTTATAAAACCGCAAAAAACGCTCAGTATCCTGAACTTGATGCTTATATGCAACAGTACCTGGATGAAATCAAAAAGATCCAGACCGGCGAAATTTCAGCTGAAGAATTTAAAAATTTACAATAACATTCATTTTCGATATATCTTTCGTGGAGGCAGGAATATTCCTGCCTCTTTTCTTTCGGAAGATATTCATAAAGTTTATTTAATTTTGAAGGATTATCTATCAATAATGAAAAGAGATCTATACATCGACTTTGCAAAAGGGCTTGCTACATTATCCATTATTTTTATCCATACGGCATTCTGGTCAGGACAATTTTATATTCCGGCAGAAGTGAGGGTATTTTCTCTGGTATTTGATGTCGCTCTATTTTATGCTTTAAGTGGAATCACTTCAGGTGCCAATATTGAGAAAACGTTTTACAGATTACTAAAACTGCAGATCACGTATATGATTTTTGTAACTTTCCTCTTTTTTATGGATTATTTCTTTAAAATTTTCGGACTGAATTTTTTCTCTCTGGAATGGCTTCAGAATTTCTACTCCACCTTTGGATCGAAATATACAATTAACAGTATTTCAACATTCCCTCAATGGGAAAATCTTGGCAACTGGTATCTTCATCAATACACCAATGCTGACACTTTCCCGGTAGTCATGGGAAGTTTCTGGTACCTGAAAGTTTATTTTATTCTAACGGTTTTCGGAGTATTAATTTTACGATTTTTTCCTAAACATATCAATTGGTTTATTGCTCTATGTGTTGCTTTAACGCTACTGTTTAACATTTTCCCTGAAATATATCCTGACGGGCAGGTAGGTTATGTTGCATTTTATCTGGCTGTCTTTCTGATTGGCAATAGAATGAAAGGAAAAAAAATACCCGCTAAAATGATTCCGGTTCTCTATGCTTTAGTGGCAGCAGCATTGATATGGATGTTTTGGTACTATGGAAATGAGATATTTTATAAGATCAACAGAAATAAATTCCCTCCTAAAATTCCGTACATTACCTGGGCGATGTTTTCTCTGGTTACGTTGTTCGTATTTTATAATCGATTAAAAATTTCGGCAGAAAGCTTTGTAACGTATATTGGTAAAAATGCCATATTCTTTTATTTTGCTCAGGGGATAAGCTCTTCGCTCGTTTATTTTCTGGTGGTTCCTTTAAGGGAATATATGCCTTGGTGGATTCTAATGATACTAATTTATATCATTAATGTTTTTCTGGCATTTGGAATTTCAGCGATCCTGAAGAAAGTGGACGGTTTTGGCTGGAATATTTTGGAAATACTAAGAAAAAAAACTGCTATTTAATAGCAGTTTTTTATTGTTTATCAGTCTCTTCTTCCGCTTCGGGCAATCAGTGCGATGATAATAATAAGAACAACAGCACCCCCGATAATGTACATCGGATTGGCATACCATTCCGTAGTGGTCGTGGTACTGTTTTCCGTGGTTACCACTCCTCCGGCAGTATCTTGTGCAAATGAATAAAAAGGCATGAATACTGAAAATGCCAAGGCAAGCAAAGCACTCATTTTACTTTTAATAGCTGTAATTGTTTCCATAATGTTTATATTTTTAATTGGTTTTAAAACAATAACAAAAAAAGTACCATCAGTTTTTCATATTTTATTAAAATCCTGAATTTAAATGAAAATCTTCAAACAAAATAAAACTTCTTACATATCACAAAATATTTTATTTTTACACAAAATTTAAAACATGTTTAAGTTGAAACTTCCTACCGATCCAAGGTGGGCAAATATTGCAGAAGAAAACATCGAAGAAATTTTAACGGATCACGCGTGGTGTGAACAGAAAGCAGCAACCAATGCCATCGGACTGATTACCATGCTTCCCGAGTATCCTGAGATTGTAACCGAACTTCTTGCCATTGCGCAGGAAGAGCTGGAACATTTCAGACAGGTTCATGAGATTATCAAAAAGAGAGGATACACATTTGGGCGTACCCGAAAGGATGATTACGTGAACGAGCTGGTCAATTTCATCCAGAAAGGAGGCAACAGAGATGATCTGATTGTCGACAAAATGCTTTTTGCCGCTATGATCGAAGCCCGAAGCTGTGAAAGATTCAAAGTGCTTACAGAGAATATAAAAGATGAAGAGCTTAAAACGTTCTACAGAGAACTCATGATTTCCGAAGCCAATCATTATACAACATTTATAGGGTTTGCAAGACAGTTGGGTGATGAGCAGAAAGTAAATGCAAGATGGGAAGAATGGCTGGAATATGAAGCCAAAGTCATCCAGTCTTACGGAAAAGGAGAAACCATCCACGGATAAACTAAAATTTAAGTTGAAAAAGCTGACGTTTGAAAATATGGCCAATTTTTTCCTGAAAAACTTCTTTCAGGGACTTGTCATTATCGGTCCTATCGGACTGACCATGTTTGTAATCTGGTACGTCGTGACCTCCATCGACAATATCATTCCGTCGGTTGCGAAGGAAATCCCGGGTCTCGTTTTCATTTCAACCATCTTGTTTACAGCACTTTTAGGATATTTAGGTAACAAATTTGTAGTCGGGCGATTCTTTTTCGACGCCATGGACCGTCTTCTTGAAAAAACACCGGGCGTAAAGCATATTTACACGCCCACCAAAGACGTTATGTCTTCATTTGTAGGAGATAAGAAAAAATTCAATGATCCCGTATGGGTAAAAACCAACGAAAATCCTGAAATATGGAGAATCGGTTTTTTAACCCAAAAAGAAATGGCCGACGTGGAAAAACACAATTACGTCGCGGTTTACCTGCCGCATTCTTATGCTATTTCAGGATGGGTAATTGTTACGGAAGAAAAAAACATCAAACCGGTAGTGGGCATGACTGCGGCTTCTGCAATGAAATTTGCGGTAAGTGGCGGCGTTGCAGGATTCCACTCGGATGACAATATATTTAAAGCTCCTGAATAGCCAGGGTTTTAAATATCTTTTGATGAATTTGAATTTATTTTCAGATAAAAATTTTTCTTTACAAAACAATCTAATACATATTATCATGAATTTACCGTACGCGGAACCTTTCCGCATCAAGATGATTGAGGAAATCCGTCAGTCAACCAGAGAAGAAAGAGAACAATGGCTTAAAGAAGCAAACTATAATTTATTTAATCTAAAATCTTCACAGGTTTATATCGACCTTCTTACCGATTCGGGAACCGGAGCGATGTCCGACAGACAATGGGGCGCTCTGATGATGGGTGACGAAAGCTATGCCGGCTCACGTTCATTTGAGCAGCTTCACCAGACCGTACAGAATATTACAGGTTTTAAATATCTTCTGCCAACACACCAGGGAAGAGCTGCGGAAAATGTGCTTTTTTCAGTTTTGGTGAAAGAAGGAGATGTCATTCCGGGAAATTCTCATTTCGACACCACCAAAGGACACATCGAATTCAGAAAAGCGCACGCCGTCGACTGTACGATCGATGAGGCTTTTGATATTAATGACCTTCACCCTTTTAAAGGAAATATCAACCTTGAAAAGCTGGAGGAAGTTTATAGAAGCAATCCGGAAAAAATCCCATTTTGTCTGATTACCATTACATGCAATTCTTCCGGTGGACAACCTGTTTCACTGGAAAACATGAAAGCAGTAAAAGAACTTTCTGACAAATATGGAGTGCCTGTATTCTTTGATTCAGCACGGTTTGCAGAAAATGCATATTTCATCAAGAAAAGAGAAGCCGGGCAGGAAAACAGAACCATCAAGGAAATCTGTAAAGAAATTTTTTCTTACGGAGACGGGATGACCATGAGTTCTAAAAAAGACGGGCTGGTAAATATCGGAGGTTTTATTGCTTTAAATAATGAAGACGTTTTCAGAAAAGCTTCCAATTTTACCATTATTTATGAAGGTTTCATCACTTATGGCGGGATGGCCGGAAGAGATATGGCAGCTTTGGCCGTCGGCCTTGACGAAGCTACAGAATTCGCATATCTGGAAAGTAGAATTTCTCAGGTAGAATATCTTGGAAATAAACTAATTGAATACGGAATTCCTGTTCAGAAGCCAATCGGCGGACATGCTGTTTTCATTGATTCCCTGAATTTCCTTCCGAAGGTGGACCGCTCCGAATATCCTGCACAAACCTTAGGACTAGAGATTTACAAAGAAGCAGGAATCAGAACGGTGGAAATCGGAACTTTATTAGCCGATAGAGACCCTGAAACAAGAGAGAATCGCTATCCAAAGTTAGAATTGGTCCGTTTGGCGATTCCAAGAAGAACGTACACCAACAACCACATGGATTATATTGCTGCTGCTATCAGAAACGTTTACGAAAGACGTGATGAAATTGCAAAAGGCTATAAAATCACCTGGGAACCGGAATTGCTGAGGCATTTTACCGTTCAGCTGGAAGAAGCTTAAAAATCAAAGCGAAGCGGCCTCAAAATTTTGTTTTGAGGCCGCTTCATTATATAAAAGACTACGTAAGATTATTTTTTATAAATTTTATATAGTTTTCCACTGTCTGTAACGGCGTATAAATTTCCGTCGCTGCCGTTCAGCACGTCACGGAACCTTTCATTCTCTTCAGCCAGAAGCCTTTCTTCGCCCACCACTTTATTATCTTTCATGACAATCCGGCTGATGTGTTCGCCGCTAAGGCAGCCGATCATCAGGTTTCCTTTCCATTCATCGATATTTCCCGTGTAAAAAGTGACGCCACTCGGTGAAATCACCGGATCCCAATAATAGACAGGCTGTTCCGTACCCTCTTTTTGGGTATTTCCGTTATTGATCTTCTCTCCGGAATATTCAATTCCGTAGGTCACGTCGCCCCAGCCATAATTTTTTCCGGCTTTAATTAAATTAATTTCATCTCCTCCTCTCGGGCCCATTTCGACATCCCAGAGATTCCCGTTGGGATCAATTGCCATTCCCTGTGGATTTCGAATTCCATAAGCATAAATTTCAGGTTTAAATCCTGCTTTACCCACAAACGGATTTCCAGGCGCGGGTTTACCGTCTTTGGTGATTTTTAAGATTTTACCTAAATAATTATCGGTTTTCTGGGCATAGACTCTCGTCTGCTTATCAGACCTTTCTCCGGTGCTTACGAATAAATTTCCGTCCTTATCAAAAGCAAGCCTGCTTCCGTAATGTTTGTCGCCATCGTACGTCGGCGTTGCGCGGAAAATAACTTTCACATCTGAAATGTCCTTTAAATCCTCAGATAGTTTTCCTTTGGCAACAGCGGTATGGTTTCCCTTTTCATAAGGTTCTGAAAAGCTGAAATAAATAATCTTGTTCGTTGTGAAATCCGGATCCAAAGCAACATCTAGCATTCCGCCCTGCCCTTTGTCATCAACTTTTGGAAAGCCTTTAATCTTGGAGACCTGTTTTCCGTCTGTAGAAACCACATTGATATAGCCTCTTTTGTCGGTGATCAGAAACCTTCCGTCGGGCAGATTAATGATCCCCCAAGGTTTGCCAAGATCGGTATTTATGACCTCAAATGCATAAGGTGTCGATGTTTTTACGGCTTTTATCCTCGTCTGCCCTGCAAAAGCCGGCTTATATTCCGGAGAGTTGGGTGCTTTGGTCTCGACACTTCCGTCTTTTCCAATCTGCTGAGCATTGACCTTATTTTCTTTACAGGACGAAAAAATTAAAAATAAAGTTATTGCCGAAATGTAAAATTTATTGATTTTCATATGATTATTTTAAGCTATTTTGTTGATAAATGGAAAAATAATGCCATAAAATTTGGAAATTCAAATTTTTATTCTACATTTGTAGAATAGAATATCAAACCGTAGAAAATGAAAGAAATAAAACTGACCGATTCTGAAAAAGACATCATGGAAATACTTTGGGAAAAAGAAAAAGCTTTCATGAAGGATATTTTAGAATCCTTTTCCGACCCAAAACCCGCGACCACTACGATTGCGACCCTGCTCAAGAGGATGCAGAATAAGGATTTTGTAGGCTATACACTTTATGGGAATTCCCGCGAATACTTTCCGAAGATCGCCAAAGGGGAATATTTCAAGGAAGAAATGTCTTCTATGATTGACCGTTTTTTTAATAATTCTGTGACCCAGTTTGCTTCTTTTTTTACTTCAAATGCAAAACTGTCACAAAACGAACTGAAAGAACTCCGGGATATGATTGACAGACAAATTGACGAAAAATGATTTTCATTCTAAAAATAATACTGTGTTCTTCATTGTTTATTGCACTGTATTTTGTTTTTCTGGAAAAAGAGAAAATGTACCGGTTTAATCGTTTTTACTTACTGTTTTCTGTTATTTTCTCTTACACGGCCCCTTTTATTACCGTTACCTCCGAACATCCGAAGCCGACAGGCAAAATACAGACGGCTCTTGAAGCGACCACGCAGGTTTTAGATCTTACCACCCGTCATGAGCGTTTCGACTGGATCAGTTTTCTGTTGATCTTGTATGGAATAATAACTGTGATTCTATTGGTGAAGACCATTTATTCCATTCTAAAAATCCAAAAAATCAAAGGAAAAGAAATTTGGTACGGAAATCAAAAAGTAGTGGTGACTGAGAAAAATATGCCTGCTTTCAGCTTCTGGAAAACAATTTACATCGGGAAAAATTATCTGGTAAATAATCAGATCGATCCTCGGATTTTCATTCATGAAAAAAGCCATATCGACCAAAAACACAGTATTGATCTATTGTTTATCGAAGTGATTAAAATTTTCACGTGGTTTAATCCTTCTTTATTCTTCTACAAAAAAGCAGTCGTTACCAATCATGAATTTCTGGCTGATGAATCGGTATTAAAGAAGAAATTTAACATAAAAGATTATCAGCACCTTATTCTTGATGAAATTATATTAAGTAAAAACTATAACCTTGTCCATACATTCAATTTCAACAACACCAAAAAACGATTTATTATGATGAACACCAAAAAGTCTAAAATGACAAACCTCAAAAAAGTAATCAGCATTCCTGTTTTACTTCTTGCTTTCGGATTATTTGTGCAGAAAACATATGCCGGAAACAAAGAGAACCTATCCGGCACAATTACGAGAGTAGCTGAAAAGATTTCTGAAAGAAAAGCGGAAAATCCGGTTGTGAAACAAAATAAATATCCTGCAAAAGAACTTTCCACCTTGAAAGAAGAAAAGGATATTCCAGAAAATATTTCCGTGAAGAAAGATACGATCCGGCCCGAAAATAAGGGCAATATCGATTCTCAAATAACAACTGTTGCGGAGTACCCCGGAGGCCATAACCAGCTGCGAAATAATGTAGCTAAATTATTTGACGGATCTAAAATGAACGAAAAAAATCAAAAGACGATGAGGGTAGAAATTAACTATATCGTTGATGAAAAAGGTAAGGTTACTGATGTAACCGCTACCGGAAATGATGAAGTTTTTAGCACTGAAGCCGTTTCTGCGTTTAAGAAAGCAAATGAAAACGTTGTCTGGAAACCCGCCGAAAAAGACGGAGAACCCGTTCGATACCGGATGAAAATGCCAATGACGATGTCTTTTCAATAAATAATCAAACACTCCTTGGGAGTGTTTTTTTATGGTAAATACTTTAGAATTTTTCTATAGCTGCAATTTCTGCTGAGGGGTCGAAACTATTTCAATGTCAAATATTTCTTTCGTACTTTTGTATATAAGATCACAATTTTCTATGCAGTTCAAACTTCAATCAGAATATAAACCGACCGGTGACCAGCCGCAAGCTATTGAAAAGCTCACCGAAGGAATAAAAATCGGTGAAAAATACCAGACCTTACTGGGAGTTACCGGATCCGGTAAAACTTTTACGGTAGCCAATGTCGTACAAAATGTACAAAAGCCGACCCTTGTGCTGGCTCACAACAAAACCCTGGCAGCGCAGCTGTTTATGGAGTTTAAAGAGTTTTTCCCTGAAAATGCCGTTGAGTATTTTGTAAGTTATTACGACTATTACCAGCCGGAAGCCTATATTGCCACAACAGGAACCTATATTGAGAAAGATCTCAGTATCAATGAAGAGGTTGAAAAATTAAGACTTTCCGCCACCGCAAGTTTGCTTTCGGGAAGACGGGACGTATTGATCGTAGCATCGGTATCATGCATCTACGGTATCGGAAATCCTACAGAATTCCACAAATCTCTGATTTCTATTGCTATTGGCGAAAAAGTGACGCGTACCGCATTGCTACATGCGCTGGTTAATGCTTTGTACTCCAGAACTTTAAATGAATTCCAGAGAGGAACATTCCGGGTAAAAGGAGATGTCATCGATGTATTTCCTGCCTATGCGGATAATGCCGTACGAATTCAGTTTTTCGGTGATGAGATTGAAAAAATCCAGAGCTTTGATCCTGTTTCAGGAAATGTAACGTCCAGTTTTGAACAGATTCAGATCTATCCGGCCAATCTTTTTGTAACATCTAAAGAAACTTTAAATGGAGCGATCAGAAACATTCAGGATGATCTCGTAAAGCAGGTAGATTTTTTTAATACGGTCGAAAAACCCCTGGAAGCCAAGCGGCTTCAGGAAAGAACCGAACTGGATCTTGAAATGATCAAGGAACTCGGGTATTGCTCAGGAATCGAGAACTACTCCAGATACCTGGATGGAAGGCTGCCGGGCACAAGACCTTTCTGCCTCCTTGATTATTTTCCTAAAGATTATTTGATGGTCATCGACGAAAGCCACGTTACCGTTCCGCAGGTTCACGCGATGTACGGCGGCGACCGGAGCAGAAAAGAATCCTTGGTAGAATACGGATTCAGGCTTCCTGCTGCGATGGACAACAGGCCTTTGAAATTTGAGGAATTCGAAGCCATTCAGAACCAGGTCATTTACGTTTCCGCGACCCCTGCGGATTACGAGCTGGAGAAAACGGGAGGTGCTTATATTGAGCAGATTATCCGTCCTACGGGCCTTCTGGATCCCATCATCGAGATAAGACCGACGATTAACCAGATCGATGATTTAATGGAAGAAATCCAAAAAAGGGCAGATCTTGACGAAAGAGTTCTCGTGACGACGCTGACGAAAAAGATGGCTGAAGAACTGACGAAATATTTCACGAAATTCGGAATCAGAACCCGATACATCCACTCGGATGTTGAAACCCTTGAACGTATTCAGATCATGCAGGATCTGAGAGTCGGGCTTTTTGATGTTTTGATCGGGGTTAATTTATTAAGGGAAGGACTTGATTTACCGGAAGTTTCCCTGGTTGCCATTCTGGATGCCGACAAAGAAGGAATGTTGCGAAGCCGCCGTTCCATGATCCAGACCGTGGGACGTGCCGCAAGGAACCTTAACGGCAGAGCCATCATGTATGCCGATAAAATCACCAAATCAATGCAGGCGACACTCGACGAAACCGAATATCGTAGGGCAAAGCAAATGCAGTACAACGAAGAGCACGGCAAGGTGCCTGTGGCCCTGAACAAAAAAATTTCCGAAAGTCTGGTCGGAAGAACGAAAGATTTCCCGGACGAAAAATATACCCAGAAAGAGATTCTCCAGAAAGTTGCAGAAGCCAAAGCAAGCTACACGAGCGAAGATATCGAAAAGGTAATCGTACAAAAGCAAAAGGAAATGGAATCTGCCGCTAAAAACCTTGATTTTATAAAAGCAGCAAAACTGAGAGACGAAATTGAAGCTTTAAAGGCATAAAAATAACTCGGCGGCACCAAAGGTGCCGCCGAGTTATTTAAAATTTGTAGGTTTTGTTTCTGTATTTCTCGTCATTTAAACTTCCTTTACGAATCGGAATCAGCAGATCCGTCAGGCCATTCAGCTTTATTTCATAAATGGTAGACAGCTGCATGCCCAGCTTTCCTTTAAGCATTCCTTTTCGGTGGAACCATTCCAGATAGCTAATCGGCAGATCTGCCAGAATAGTTCCTTCATATTTTCCGAAAGGCATTTTAACTTCACAAATTTCTTTTAATATTCCGGGGTTTATTCCGTATTCCATGTTATACTATTAAATCTATTTTTTCTTCGAGCTCGTCATCTTTATCAGGCAGCTTCAGATCCGGCGTGTCATCTTCTGAGAATTCGTTCCTGTACACCTGGATCAGTAAAAGCGTAAGGGAAATAAGAATCGGCCCGAAAACCAGCCCCATGAAACCAAAAAGATTCATTCCCATAATAATTCCGAAAACCGTATTTAAAGGATGAATATCTTCCAGCTTTTTCAGAAGTGTAAAACGCAAAACATTATCTGTCAATCCAACGATCACAAGACAATAAGCAGCCAGTCCCAACCCGGTTCCGGTATCTCCTTCGGCGATCATATAGATACAGATCGGAATGTAAATAATGGCTGCCCCGACAACAGGAATCATGGAAGCCGCAGCCGTTAACGCAAAAAGCAGTACTGGACTTGGCGCTCCGAATATGAAATATCCCACGAGGGCAACAATCCCCTGACCAATGGCCACTACAGGAATTCCGATTGCATTGGCCATAATCAGCTTTCTCATCTTTTCGCCGATCAGAGAGACGTTTGATCTCTTCAGCGGCGCGGAAGAAGACAGGATTCTTTCAAAAAACCGCGGCTTCTCCAGCATGAAATAAAGGATGAAATACATGGACATCACGACGGTTAGCGTATTGAATGTCCCGCTCAATGCTTTTGTCGAAAACTGCCCCACATTATTTTTAAGCTTATCCATATTTTCCTTGCTCAGGATATCGAACCCGATTTTAGAATAAATATAGGTGTGTATTTTTTCAAGAAACACATTAAACTTATCCATATAAGCCTGTGCATTTCCCAACTTCTCAATAAGCAGATCGCCAATGAAATAAATGGGCAGAATGAGAATAACAAGACTTGCAAACATCAGAGCCAGTGAAGAAGCCCAGGGTTTCCATTTCTTTTCTTCCTGAAGATAAAAATTATATTTTCTGCAGACTACATAAATGGTGATGGCTCCCAAAACAGAAGGAATAAAAAGCGCAAGATTGAAGCATATCAATCCGGCCAATACCAGGATAATCGCTATAAGCGCTACCTGTTTTATTTTTACACTGCTTATTTGCTCTTGTTTATTCATTATTTATTCAGCATTATTTGTCTTGGTTTTCCGAGGTAAGCGCAATATGCGGAATACATCACGGCCATGATAAAAGGTGCCGTTAAAATAATCCCGATAAAGCAGAGAACAATTCCCGCCATCGAGATCAGGAACCCGACCACTGTAATACCAAGAAAAGTGCCGTAATTCTCCTTAACGATAGAAAAAGATTTTCCGATAGCATCAGTGGCAGAAGCGTTTTCAAATAACAAAATCGGGTATCCCAGCATTAAGAAAGGATAAATGAAAACAATCGGAACTACACAAAGAGATAGGGCCACGGTTGAAATAATTCCGGATAAAAACGCATAAATCAGGATATTAACGAGATTCTGGCGGTAGCCGATAAAAAGATCCGAAAACTCAATAGGGTTTTTCGTGTTGTATTTATTGATCATATAGATCAACCCTACGTATAAGGGAGCAAGCAGTAATCCCAAAAGTCCGGATAACGTCAAATACAGAGAAAAGCCCGGAGCATGCCAGTAACTGAAATTATAATTTCCGCTTTCCCTCATTTCTTCTACCATAGAAGAAGAGTTGAACCCGGTAATTGCCTGGATGACAAATCCCATAATAAGGTAAACAATCATGGCGATGATCGCGTAGAGAAAAACGCCTTTATACATTTCGAAGGCATGAGAAATAATCGATCCTGTATTTCTCTCCGGAACAGAGCCCTGCTGTTCAAATTCACTGAATTCTGACATGGTGTTTATATTTTAATGTTGTTTCTACCAAATTTAACTTTTTTTGGCAGAAATCCATTAAAAACTCAGCCAAAATTATTTTTTCTCTGAAAATATAACTTTATAGAGCGAATAGATCATGGCATTCCAGAACGGAAAAGTAAACAGTCCGCCTATGAAAAAGAGTGCAAAACCGATGTATTTAAAAAATACAGCGACCATGATACACACCAGAATCTCCAGGAAATACATTCTGAGTGCCCTGAAATTAAGAGACACTGATTCCAAGATGGTTTTATTCATAAAAAACATGATCGGAGCGACAAAAATCGTAATCGCCACCCAGACGATCCCCAGGATGATCGTCTGAACACTGTAGACGAAAATGAAATACCAGAAAATGTAATAGCCTATATATTTGAAAAAATTCAATCCGTTGTATCCTGCGAAAAGATCTCCAAGTTCCACTTTTTCACCGAGGTCCATCTTTCTGTAAATCTGGTAAAACCCGAGATTCAGCGGATACAAAAAGATATGGGTTCCTGTCATCCACATAGAAAAATTCTGAAAGTTTTGGGTAGACATCAGTTTCTGCAGTTCTCCCGTATACACCTGAACACCGTCCTGAGCATACTTTGCCGCTTCGAGGTAGCCTTCCATCACTCCGTATCTCGCATCGCAGAAAAATAAAACGGTCATCATAATCCCGAAATACATGATGGAAAACATCAGCTGAAAAACCAATGTCTTATTCCAGTAGAAAAATGCCTGCTTCAGTATAAAATCCAATCCCGGTTTCTGTGGATATTTGTTTTCCATGAAAAAAATTTTGTGCAAAAGTAAACATCAATAATTACTTTTGCGGAATGTTTTCAGTGAATCATCAAAAATTTATGGAAATGGACGAACTTTCGCTTCAGGAAGTTCCCTTTTTCTTCATGGCCGATTTCCTGGCGGAGAATATTGAAATATTTAAAGAAGATGAAATTGGAAAATCAGGCTTAATGATTGACTTTCAAGGCTTCTCATCCAACATACAGCCACACGCACTGTCAAAAAACGTAGAATGGAAATCTTTTCCGGAGACCCAGGAAAGCTTTAAAAAAGGGTTTGATATTGTGCAGGAAAATATTCACCGAGGAAATTCATACCTTGTCAATTACACCCGGAAAACAAAAATAGAAGCCAATCTGACATTACAAGAAATTTTTCATCATTCCAGCGCAAAATATAAGGTATGTTATAAAGATTTTTTCGTATTTTTTTCCCCGGAAACTTTCGTGAAAATCATTGACGGCAAAATCTTTACCTACCCGATGAAAGGAACGATCGATGCTTCTGTAGAAAATGCAGCCGAGGTGCTGAGAAATGATAAAAAGGAAAAAGCTGAACATTACACCGTGGTCGATCTGCTGAGGAACGACCTCAGCATGGTAGCCGATGATGTGAAGGTTGACAAATTCCAGTATATTGATTTCATAAAAACCAGGCAAAAGGACCTTTATGCTATGAGTTCCGAGATTTCCGGAATATTAAAGCCCGAATACGAAGGTAAAATAGGCAGCATTATGAAAAAAATCCTTCCGGCAGGATCTATTTTAGGGGCTCCGAAGCCTAAAACACTGGAAATCATTCTGGCTGCGGAAGGCTACAAAAGAGGATATTACACGGGAGTCTGCGGCTGGTTTGACGGCAAGAACCTCGACAGCTGCGTGATGATCCGTTTTATTGAAAAAGAGGGCAACGAACTTTATTTCAAAAGCGGTGGCGGAATCACCCACATGAGCAGGTTAGAAGACGAATATCAGGAAATGAAAAACAAAATCTATGTCCCAATTCATTGAAAGTATTAAAGTAGAAGACCAGGAAGTTTTCCTGCTAGAGCTCCACCAAAAGCGTGTAGACCTTACATTTGCCCACTTCGGAAAAGAAGGCAGCATCGATCTTGGGAAAATATACGAGCATCTCGGGCACGATGAAGACGGCCTGTTTAAATTCAGGATTGTGTACAGCCTGGATAAGAAAATCCGGACCCAGATGATTCCTTATGCTATTCCGGAAATAGAAAACTTTCAGCTGGTGGAAAACAACAGCTTCGACTATTCTTTTAAGTTTGAAGACCGCAAAGAGCTGGAAAAGATGAAAATGAAAGCCAAAGCAGAAGAGATCATTATCGTTAAGAACAACCATATCACCGATACTTCCTATTCCAATCTTCTCTTTTTGAAAGGAAAAGACTGGTTCACCCCGACATCATATCTTCTGAATGGCGTACAGAGACAGAATCTTCTAAAGAAAAAACAGATAAAGGAAACCGAGATCACCCTCCAGAACATCAAAGAGTTTTCTCATTTTCAGATCATCAACGCCTTAAATGACTTTGATGAAAACTTCATCTATCCGATTGACCGGATCATCAATTTACCAGGAAATGAGGAGTATGCAGATCTTTAATTTTCTTTAAGATAATTAAAATAAGCTTTCTGTATATCGGCATTATTTCTTCCATGCGTATTGACTTCTAATATCTTAGGCTGAGCATCAGGCTTAAAGAAATTCTCAAGCACCCTATCTAAGGTTGCTTCCTCATCCACTTTGGTATAAGAAAACCCGAAATGTTTGGCTAGAAACTCTGCATTTTTATGGTGTTTCGTGGCAATAAATTCATCCAGCGTGTTCGGATTTGCATTTCCGGGACCCGGGATAATTTTAAAAATATTCCCTTCGCCATTGTTAAAGATCATAATTCTCACAAAAGGCGGAATGTATTGGTTCCAAAGGCCGTTGATATCATAAAAGAAACTCAGGTCTCCTGTGATGACGAGGGTAGGATTAGCATTTTTTATTGCAAAGCCCATCGCCGTGGAGGTAGAACCATCGATACCGCTGGTTCCCCGGTTGCAGTAGATCTTTCGCTTTCCGTAATCAAAAAGCTGGGCATAGCGTATCGCAGAGCTGTTGCTGAAATGGACATTATAATTTTCCGGGATCATCTGCGACGTTTTATTAAAGAAATAAAAATCGGAAAACTCTACCGTGTTCAGGAACTTTTCGTGCTTTGCGTCTTTTTTATCTCTCAGTACGTCCCAAAGATTGAAGTACGGACTGGGTTCGAGGTTAATGAATTTCAACAATTTAGAAAAGAAAACTTCCGGCTTCGCCTGTACTTTCTCCGTCAGCGCAAAATACGTGTCCGGCTGCCAGACCTCATCCAGGTGCCAGTGCTGTTTCGGGCGTGCTTTTCTGAGAAACTGCTTTACTTTTTTAGAGACTACATTCTGTCCTACCGTAATCAGAAGATCGGGAGCATACAATTGAAAATCTTCTTCCGTAAAATTAAAAACGTAGCGGTCAATATGCCTGAAGAACTTCTCATGGTGAAGGTTGGAATTCGCCTCGCTGAGCACCACAACAGAATGGTTCTTCACAAGCTGGGTAAGCTGGTTCTCAAGCTCCGGGCTATAATCCCTTGTTCCCACCAGGATAAGTATTCGCTGGGAGGTATTCCAGTCTGCCACCAGATTGGAGGGGATTTCGTATTCTTTTTGTTTTAATGTTTTTTCTATGGTAGGGAAAGTCGGCAACTCCGAAACCAGCTCATACAGAGGTTCTTCAAGAGGAATATTGATATGAACAGGTCCCTGCTTTTCGATACATAATTCAATCGCTTTCTTGATCGTATCAAAATTAAGGTCTTCCGCATTTTCCTTGTTGTCTTCCAGCAATTGGAAATCTCCGTAAGAATGCTGATGAAAAAGATTATTCTGCCTGATGGTCTGTCCGTCGAAAATATCCACATAATCCATTGGCCTGTCAGCCGTTAACACCAAAATCGGAATATTGGAATAAAAAGCTTCCGTGACGGCCGGATAATAATTGGCGGCGGCCGATCCGCTGGTACACGTTATGGCCACCGGTTTCTTCTCGCTCATCGCCATCCCCATTCCTACAAAAGCAGCGCTTCTTTCATCGACAATACTGAAACAGTTGAAATGGTCCATTTCCGAAAAATGAATCGCCAGAGGAGCGTTTCTGGATCCCGGGGAAATGATGATGTCTGAAATTCCGTATTGCTGAAGGAGGTGCGCGAGTATCTGAATGCTTCTCTTGGAAGAATATTTTTTCATAAAGCAAATTTAAAAGATAAATGCTTAACACGGAAAAGAATTTAATTTAAAAATCTGTAATTTAGCCATTCGTTAAATTTCTAAAAATGGACAAAATACCTAGTGTAGACCTGCGTGATTTCCTTTCGGGTAACCCGGAACGCAAACAGAAATTTGTAAATGAAATCGGAAAAGCTTATGAAGAAATTGGTTTTGTTGCCTTAAAAGGCCATTTCCTTGATGACAAATTGGTGGATGAACTGTATGGAGAGGTAAAGAACTTTTTTGAACTGCCTACGGAAACGAAACAGAAGTACGAAATTCCGGGCATTGGCGGACAGAGAGGCTATGTCGGATTCGGTAAGGAAACGGCAAAAGGCTTTAAAAAAGGAGACCTGAAAGAATTCTGGCATTTCGGACAATATGTGTCCGATGATTCCAAATACAAAGACGAGTATCCTGATAACGTCATCGTTGAAGAACTTCCGAAGTTCAACGAAGTCGGTAAAGAAGCATACCAGATGCTGGAAAAAACAGGACAATACGTTCTGAGAGCTTTGGCGTTATATCTTGGTTTGGATGAATTTTATTTTGACGATAAAATTGCCGAAGGAAACTCAATCTTAAGACCGATTCACTATCCTCCGATCACGGAAGAACCAAATGATGCAGTAAGAGCGGCTGCCCACGGAGACATTAACCTTATCACCCTGCTGATGGGTTCTCAGGGAAAAGGGCTTCAGGTTCAGAACCATAAAGGCGAGTGGATCGATGCTATTGCCGAACCGGACGAACTGATGATCAATGTAGGCGATATGCTTTCGAGACATACCAACAACAAGCTGAAATCTACGATTCACAGAGTGGTAAATCCGCCGAGAGAACTGTGGGGAACTTCAAGATACTCCATTCCATTCTTTATGCATCCGGTGAGCTCCATGTCATTGAATGCGCTTGAAAACTGTGTGGACGAAGATCACCCGAAACTGTATGAAGACACTACGGCAGGAGAGTTTCTCCACGAAAGACTCATCGAACTGGGACTGATCAAAAAATAATAATAAACCGGGCTAAGTACCCGGTTTTGTTTTTTTATAGCCGGGCATGGAATTTCTCCGTAAGGATCTTCCTGTCTTTTTCAGCTCTTACGGTATCTTTTTTGTGAATCCAAAAATCATAAGAACCTCTGAAGTAAAATTCCTGGCATTTTGCCGGCAAATACTGGCTGATGTCATCTTCATCCGTATGCGCTACAATTTCATATTTCGGAAGTTGCAGATTTAGTAATTTCCGATGTAAGGAATATCTACGGAGAATACTGTAATCGGTCCATGAATTACATGAGAATTTCGCTATATCTTTTTTAAAATACTTTTCAAAATAATACAGCAGCAGTTCTTTTTCGGTATGGTCTACATTGCTGCTCCCGAAACTCATAAAAACGGTAAAAAACCACTGATCTTTAGCCATCCTCTCGATCTCTTTATAATGAATATCTTCTCTTCCGGACGGCGAATGATTTAGCCTTTCCGCCTTTTGGAGTGCATCCCCCAGATACATCTCGGAAGTACGGATAAACCCCTTGGCATCATTCTTTTGATAAAAGCTCTGGTACTCAGACATCTTTAAAGTCAAATCACTTGCCAGCCGATGATTGACGTAATCATGAAGTTCGCTTTTATCTCCTGTAAACTTTACAGCAGCATCATCAACCTCCATACTCAACGATTCCTGAGGATTTAAAAACAGATAAATATATCTCTTTACTTTCTTATCCTTATCATAACGTACACCGATGCGTTTTAACTCATCTTTGCCACTGATTGTTTTCTTCTGATTAACTCCTATATCAGCCTTTTTATAGGCATATTCAATATGGATGGGAACCTGGCTGTTATTAGCCACCGTTACCTGCTGGGCCTTTCCCATACAGAAAAACAGCAGCAGTAAAAGTAAAGTGCCGCTCTTTAATATTTGATTTGAAATCATCAAGTAAACCTAAGTAAATTATTTAAATATTTAATATACCACTTTGCATTGATATATTATTTTTTTGTTTAACTTTACATTAGTATCAAATTTTTAACTAAAACAATATGAAAAACCTAAAAAAACTAAGCAAAGGCCAGTTAAAAAACATTAAAGGAGAAGGTATTACACTTCCGGAACCTGAATATTGCATGTATGCATGCGGTAATGTGATCATCTGTGCAACGTGCAGTAAGGATTTCAAATGCCCGGAGGTTGATACGATGTAAGAAGACATTGATCATAATCTATACAAAGCCGTTTCCTTGTGGAGCGGCTTTTATTTTTAAGATAACCGGAAACAGGAAGTGAAATTTGGCCCGACTGCCTCCAAGAATATGTTTAGGCTAAAGCAAAAATATGTTCGATTATTGTAAATGGGCTAAAGTCCATTCCTATTGACTTTTTGAGATATTTATCGACCATTTAAGATACATGAGAAGCGTGAAAGCAAATAAAAACCTGCTTAGTCAGCGAGCGTATCTTTCACAAAAGATTTGATAAAATGTTTTTCTTTAGTTTCTGCTGTTAAGTTCCAGCAAAGGGTCTATATATTCCCGGTCGTTGCTTAACCTTGGGACTTTATTCTGTCCTCCCAATTTACCTTTCGATTCCAGCCAGCAGTAGAAAAGATTGGGTTTCGCGATATGGACGATCGGTCTTTTGAGGGTCATATTATTGTACCGTTTGGCTTCATAGTCGGAGTTGATGGACTTCAGGTGGCTGTCAAACACATCGATAAAACGGTCCAGGTCGGTAGGCATTTTGCAGAACTCGAAGATCCATTCGTGGGCGCCGCCTTCATTTTCCTTCATGAAAACAGGCGCTCCCGTAAAATCGGATACGGCGGCTTCGGTTTCGTCGCATGCTTTGGCGAGGGCAGACTCTACATTGGTGATCATCAGCTCTTCCCCGAAAGCATTGATGTAATGCTTCGTTCTTCCCGTAATCTTTATCCTGAAAGGATTGGTGCAGGTAAAGACCACCGTATCACCGATCAGGTACCTCCACAGCCCTCCATTGGTGCTGATGACCATTGCGTAGTTTTTCCCTACTTCCACATCTTCAAGGCTTACCACCTTAGGATTCGAAAGGTGGAACTGGTCCATCGGGATAAATTCATAGAAGATTCCGTAATCCAACATCAGCAGCATTTCATCGCTGTCAGACCGGTCCTGGATCCCGAAAAAGCCTTCGGAAGCATTATAGATTTCGTAGTAATTGATGTTTTTCCCGATGATCTGCTTATACTGCTCTTTATAAGGCTTGAAGCTAATCCCTCCGTGGAAGAAAACCTCCAGGTTGGGCCACAGCTCCGAAATATTCCTGATATCCGTTTCTTTGATCACCCTTTGGAGGAGCACCATCATCCAGCTCGGAACCCCCAGGATACTTCCCACATCTTCGTTCTTCACTTCGGACGTGATGGCCCTCAGCTTGCTTTCCCATTCTCCCATCAGGGAAACCTTTTTGCTTGGGGTAGTGGTTATTTCCACCCAGAACGGAAGATTATCGATCAGGATGGCCGAGAGATCCCCGAACTTGGTATTGAAATCGGCATACAGCTCCGAACTTCCTCCCAGGCGAAGATTTTTGTAGTTGAACAGCTGGTTTTCAGGGTGGTTGTTGGCATAGATCGAGACCATATCCTTACCTGCCTTCATGTGGCAGTACTCCAGGCTTTCGGCAGAGATAGGAATGAATTTGCTTTTGGCATTGGTGGTGCCGGAAGATTTGGCAAAATGCTTGATGTGGCCGGGCCAGGTGAC
>JBMDXW010000275.1:0-4002 GCA_048594965.1 Chryseobacterium sp. | reverse complement strand
ACAAATCATCAGGAAATTACTAAAAAAGTTATTGTAAAATAAATAAACAAGAATGCTATCCTTAACTGCATCTTTTAAGATTCGGTCATTGAGAATATTTACTCATTATTTAACTTTAAACAATATATTCAACAGAATAGTTCAAATCAATAAAAACAAAAAATTATAATATCCCAACCTAAACTACTAACTATTTAATCAAATCTAAAATTTATGAAAAAAGCATTTTTAATTATTTCGTTACTGACATTTGGATTCTCTTTTTCACAGAACCTCTCATTCGATAAATTATATGGAAATAGTGATCCTACATACTATTACCTGGGACATTATCCAGTTTCTGGAAGTGACGGTCTGGATATAAACTGGTATGGAGGAATCAGATTACAAACAATCTCCGGATTAGGCATACAACTGCTTCAAGACGGAAATGTAGGTTTAGGAATTGCTAACCCCACAGAAAAACTTGATGTCTTGGGGAATATCAGAGTAGGAAGCACCCATTCTACAGAAGGTATTAACGCGTTGTCAATTCGCTATGGCAGTGGCTCTTTAAACAATTGGGGCTCATTAAGAAGTTCTTCCGCAACATTTATGAGTTTCGGGGTAAAAGCTAATAATACAGTTTCTGATGGCTGGGTATCTAGTGACGCATCGCTGAATAGCAGACTTGCTATGACGATGAGTAACGCAGGGTTCTCTTTCTTAACCGCCAATCAACAATCGACTGCGATCAATACGCCGGTAACGATGACCGAGGTTATGAAATTGACGCCTGCCGGTAACGCTGCCCTTCAGGGAAAATTTGAAGCGAAAGAAATAAAGGTAACCCTTACGCCAACTGCCGACTTCGTTTTTGAAAATGATTACGATCTTCCAAAACTCGAAGACGTGGAAAAACATATTAAAGAGAAAAAACACCTTCCGGAAATCGCTTCTGCCAAAGAAATGGAAAAAGAAGGCGTAAATGTAGGCGAATTCCAGATCAAACTTCTTCAGAAAATTGAAGAGCTTACTTTGTATACCATTGAGCAGAATAAAAGAATTAAGCAGCTGAGCGAAGAAAATATGCAGTTAAAATTACAGTTCGAAGAAATCGAAAAACTTAAAGAGCAGATTCAGCAATTAATTCCGACAAAAAAATAACTACGATGAAAAGAAAAATATTATCCCTTTCTTCTTTATTGATAGGATTTCTGGGCTATTCCCAAACGGAAGTTTATTTCAAATACGACGAAGCAGGAAACCAAAGGTACAGAGGAACAAATTCGGCAGGTAAAGCGTCTGCAACGGAGGAAAAAAAGATTGAAACCATGGAAACGGCAAGCATAGAGAAACAGCAACCTTTAATGGATGAGGCATCTTTCTGGAAACAGATTAGATTATATCCTGTTCCGGTCAACGACTATCTTACCATAGACTGGACAGAAGAAGTAGACGGCCTTATTGAAACTGTATCACTCTACCAGCACAGTACCGTACACTGGAAGTTCCAGCAACAGAATATCCCGGATCTTAACAGGAAGCTTAAAATCAATATGACCGGTTATGAGTGGGGAGTATATGTAGTACGCTTCACATTAAAAGACGGAAGAGTATTCAGTAGAAACATTACCAAACGATAAAAACATTTAACCAAAATAATTATTACTCACAATGAAAATGAAATTATTTTCATCATTTATACTGTCCTTGTGTGCAGTCATGGGCTTTTCACAGACCATTCTGTATCAGGCAGAAACAACTACCAGAACGGTTCAGGATCCGCAGACGGTCGTATTGGCGCAGGGATTTCAGGCATCGGGAAGTGTATCGAATCCCTTTGTGGCAAAGATTGGTCCCGGAACGGAAAACCCAGGAGGTGGACCTACTGATTCTAATGCGGGAGTTGGAAATCCATCAGGAACTTCTACCTCATCTTCAGACCAAAAATTCCACGACACAAAAGGAAACATTGAAGTAAATGGCGCGGGCCAATTGCAGTTTACCTTGCCAATTGCGCTTCCTCCGGGGGTGAAAAGCGTAGCACCGCAGGTAAACCTTGTATATACCAGCGGCTCAGCAAACGGAATCGCCGGATATGGATGGAATATCTCAGGAGTTACCTCTATTTCAAGAATTGGAAAAAACATTGAAAAAGATGGAGAGGTATCAAATGTGAAGCTGGATTATTCGGATTATTACAGTTTCAACGGACAAAGACTGATCTTAAAATCAGGAGAATACGGACAGGACGGTGCAGAATATGTTACTGAAAAATATTCTAATATTAAAATTAAATCCGTAGGAACCTATCCTGTCAATGGTCAATTAGCAGGTCCTGCACATTTCGAAGTTACTTTTGAAGATGGTTCACAAGCATGGTACGGCGCATATGTTAGTGGTTCCAGGACTAATCCGGAAGTAACAACTCCTTTAGAATATAATATTGTAAAGTGGAAAGACACACAAGGAAATCTCATTTCTTACGGGTATGAATCCACTGCGAGTTCAGGAGGCTTTAGAAGCCCCGGAATTGTAAGAATATCCACCATATACTGGGGAGGAAATGAGACACTGAACAAGCCTCATTTTAATAGTATTGAATTCATTTACACCGATAGACCTTTTAGTGAAGAATCTTATGTACAGGGATTAAAATTCACACAAAATAAACTTCTATCGGAAATTAAGGTAAGTACAAATGGTAGCCAGTTTAAAAGGTATGGCATAGACTATACGCAAAACGGCACCAGCTATAAGTTTGTCAACAGTATTACTGAATATAATTCAAATAATGAACCTGCAACTCCGGTGACTTTTACTTATCCTGCTTCAGTTCAACAAGGTTTAGAGTTTGCAGCTAACAATATTGACAACTTTGATAATGTAAAGTTTGCAGGAGATTTTAATGGAGATTCTTATTTAGATTTCGTTATGAATAATGGCACAATGAAATTAGGTGCCTTTAATGATACCTTTACTGATATCGCAACAAATAAGACTTTCAATTCTGACGCTAAAATTGTAAACAGCTTAATAGATGAAGAAGGGCAAGTATATAACGGTAACGGAATTATACAATATGAGAATGGATATATTTGCGGATATATTTTTAGAAACAACACCTTTGTAAAGGTTTTCAATAAACTGGTTTACGACGGAGATTGTGATCCGGGAGCTATTTTGTGCAGTAAGACGGCAAAATTTGAAATCGGTGATGTAGACGGAGACGGAATAGAGGATGTTTTTATTAGTCTTTCACAAAGGCAATGTTTTTCTTCCGGCGGTGGCGGTTTGGAACCGATTGAAGGCAAAATTCCTATTGACAGCCAGTGCTACTCAATAGATCTGGGTAATTTCATTGTTGATCTAAAGAATGCAAATAATCCGTTGTCCAACTATACATTAGATTCAGGTATAGTTGAAACTTCTTATACGAACCAAAAGTATATGGATATTGATGGAGATGGAAAAGTTGACATTATCAATCTCACCAACTCAAATTACACCGCTTTTGAATTTGTAAAAACCGCACCAGATCAATACTTAAAAAAGATTAAGTTTTCTGGAAATCTTATCGAAGGAAAACCTAATGATGCCCCTGTATTATTCGGAGATTTCAATGGTGACGGAAATCTGGATTTTACTATCCCAACAACAGATACTCAGGAAAAAGACAACTGGAGATTCTATATGGGAACCGAAAAAGGTTTTTCTAATTTCTTAAAAACAAATTTCCTGAAATATAGAAAACCTAATGATTATGAAAATGCTGATCATCCTATCTTTAATATTTACCGTAATAATTATTCGGTAACGGATATCAATAAAGACGGAAAATCAGATATTATACATATAAACGCTTTTAACAAGGCCGGTCAGGTAAATTCAAACGGGACGATCCTTACAAGATACTTTGGTTATAATATCGCAGCATATGTAGTAAATGGAGGTTTATCAGATGGCAGCCATGATTTTTCATCAGGTCTCAACTTTGGAGGTACAAATTATGTAACCTTT
>JBMDXW010000274.1:0-2954 GCA_048594965.1 Chryseobacterium sp. | reverse complement strand
TGAACGTATCAACAAGTCGGCAAAACGTCTTGCCATGCCGGAGGTAACGGAAGAAATGTTCCTGGACGGATTAAAAGCATTAGTAGACATCGACAGAGACTGGATCCCTCAGGGAGAAGGAATGTCTTTATATATCAGACCATTGATCTTTGCTACCGAAGAAGCACTTAAAGCCAGGGTTGCCAACAAATATATGTTTGCGATCGTAGCTACACCGGCAAAAAGTTATTATACAGAGCCTGTATCCGTAAAAATCTCAGACCATTACTCAAGAGCGGCAAGCGGTGGTGTTGGTTCTGCGAAAGCGGCCGGAAATTACGCAGCTTCTTTTTATCCTACGCAACTCGCTATCGAAGAAGGTTACGAACAGATTATCTGGACAGATGATGCCACTCACGAGTACTTTGAAGAAAGCGGAACCATGAATGTGTTCGTAAGAATCAACGATACCATTTATACGCCGCCGACTTCAGAAAAAATTCTCGACGGAGTAACCAGGGACAGTTTCATCCAGTTGGCTAAAAAGAGAGGAATTGAAGTAAAGATAGAGCCTATCAAAGTAAAAGACGTGATCGAAGCACAGAAAAACGGAAGCCTTAAAGAAGTTTGGGGGGTAGGAACAGCTGTGGTAACAACCGTTTTCCAGGCATTGGGATACAACGGTGAAAAACTTCAGCTTCCTGGATTGTCAGATGAGGAAAGTTATGCCGAAATGCTAAAAACCGATCTTGTGAATATTCAGAGCAACCTGGCAGAAGATCCTTTCGGGTGGAGAGTTCAGGTAGATCATGTACTGGAAACAGTTTAATGTAAATCATAGAAAAATACAGCCGGGAAATTCCCGGCTTTTTTGATTTAAATTAACCAGAAAAGACTTAGCTCATAAGCCTTATGAATAATTTAGATCACAGTCCGCGTGAAAAACAAATCGATGAAGATGCAAATATGTAAACTTTGCTTTACAAGTTTTGTGAATCATACACGAAATGTGTATTTTCGCAAAAGTTTATGAGAAAAATACTCTTCATATCGGTTCTGAGCTTATTGAGCTGCAGTAAGAATACGCAGACACATCCGCCTGTAGGTGGGGTTCTCAGTAAAAATGACCTTGATGTTTCACGGCAGAGGATGAAAAACCTTAACGCCCAGGAAAGATTTCATATTCAGGAGTGGATCAACGATCAGTCTGTGAAATTTTATCCGACCCAGCTAAACTATTGGGTTGATGTGCCGGGTTTTGATCAGCGGCAGAGAAGGCAGGACGAAAGCTTTATTTCGTATTCTTATGATCTCTATGATTTTGACCAGACCAAGATTTACGATCAGCCGATCAGCCGGAAAGATGCCAGGTTCGGTCATTTTGACGAACTGAAAGCGGTAGAAGATGCTTTGCGCTTTATCCATGATGGTGAGGAAGTCACGCTTCTGGTACCTTCTGCACTGGCTTACGGTACCTATGGAGACGAGAAGAAAATAGACAACGACATCCCGTTAATCATAAAATTAAAAGCATTATAATCCATGAAATTGTTTAACAAGAATATAATTCTGGCAGCGGCAAGCATTTCGCTCCTGAGTTGTACACCAATTTATAAAAAAATGAACGTAGACAAAGAAACTTACGAAGGTCTTAATGACGGACTTTATGCCAACCTTCAGACGACGAAAGGAAATATGATCGTAAAGTTTGAAGACAAGAAAGCACCGGTAACGGTAGCCAATTTTATTGGTCTTGCCGAAGGAAAAATCGATAACAAAGCCAAAGCGAAAGGTGTTCCTTATTATGACGGAACCATTTTCCACAGGGTGATCAAAGATTTCATGATCCAGGGAGGTGATCCTCAGGGAACAGGAATGGGAGATCCCGGATACAAATTCGAGGATGAGAGAAACGACCTTAAGCATACCGGAAAAGGAATCCTTTCCATGGCCAATTCAGGACCGAACACCAACGGTTCCCAGTTTTTCATTACCGAAGTGGCAACCCCTTGGTTAGACGGAAAACACACCATCTTCGGAAAAGTAGTAAAAGGTGTGGAAGTGATCGATTCTATTGCCAACGTTGAAAAAGGACCTCAGGACAAACCTAAAACGGACATTGTTCTTGAGAAGGTATCTGTTTTCAGTAAAGGCGACGAATACAAAAACTACGATGCTGCCAAAACTTTCAACGAAGGAAAAGCAAAAATCGCAGAAAACAATAAAGCTTATCTTGCTAAAGAAGAGGCCGAAAAAAAGAGAAAGGAAGAGGAATTCAAAGCCAATCAGGAGAAAATGGTAGAGGATCTGAAAGCAGGAATGCAGAAAACCGAATCCGGTCTTTACTATAAAATCACGAAAACTACCGACGGAAAAGCTCCGAAAGCTGGAGATAACGTTTCTGTACATTACGCCGGTAAATTGGTTGACGGTACCGAATTCGACTCTTCATTCAAAAGAAATGAACCGATCGAAATTCCGATCGGAATGGGAAGAGTGATCAAAGGTTGGGACGAAGGAATCCTTTTGTTAAAAGAAGGCGAAACAGCTACTTTACTGATCCCGCCGGCAATGGGCTACGGAGAAAGAGGAGCAGGAGGCGTAATCCCGCCAAACGCGTGGCTGATCTTCGATGTTGAGCTTTTAAAAGTGAAATAATCAGATTTAAAATATTCTGAAAGCCGTCCGCAGGGATGGCTTTTTTTATGCACTTTCATAAAAGTTGTAACGATTTCCGCAAAGTCTTCGACAGATCAGAAAGAATAACGTTGTCGAGGATAAAATCCTATACTCTCTGTTACATTTAACGATAAAAAGAGCCTGAATGACGTTTGTAAAAAATTCAATCTAACTTATGAAAACGAGATCATTCCTATTTCTGTTCGTGTTGTTGTCATTCATTACTTTTGCGCAGACAAAAGTCAGTCCGGACGATGCAGCTATTAAAAAATCCCTCACGTACTTCATGAATTCGA
>JBMDXW010000273.1:0-6858 GCA_048594965.1 Chryseobacterium sp. | reverse complement strand
GGGCCAGGATGCGGGAATACGAAACAAAATGATATTGGCCGGGCTCTCGAATGAATACCATTTCAGTCCGGGGTTTTCCCATTTTGTCCTCATTCAGGGTTCTTACGTAGATTTTGAGAATCCGTTTATCACCAATTTCGAAAACCGGTTTGAGAAAAATTTTGCGTTGCGTACTCATTTCAATTATGAAAAGAACGGACAGCATATTTCGTTGGCCTACCGCCTCGGATTCGAAGGAGGGATCAACGATATCCTCGTTAAAAATTACGACAACAACGCGGACACGCAGGGAAATCCGCAGAATTTTGATAAGATCAAAAATACATCAGGGTTTTATTTTGTTTCCCAGAAACTTAATATTGATGAAAAACTTTTCACTGATATTTCTGTAAGCCTGAACTCAAATGCTTACGAATGGGAACGATCTTTTCCCGGTACGGCCGACGGCAAGACCTCCTTTAAAAATCAGTGGCTTCCGAATTTCGGGCTGAATTATCTTTTGGGTAAAGGATTTTCGTTGCGGGCAAAAGCAGGAAAAGGCAATTCTGCACCGACCAATGAGGAGATACGGGCCTCCAATCAGCGTTTCAATACGGATCTCAGGCCTGAGTACGGATGGAATAAGGAAGTCGGAATCCGGAAACAGTTTGGAAATGCAGTTTTTATAGAAGGAAGTTATTTTGATTTCAGGATGAAAGATGCCATTGTCAGGCGTCAGAATGATAGCGGACAGGAATTTTTTGTAAATTCCGGTGAAACCGTTCAGAAAGGCTTCGAAGTATTCATCGAGTCTAAAAATTTTAATTTAAAGAATGATGTTTTCAGCTTTTTTAAATTCCGGCTATCAGGAAATTTCTATGACTTTAAGTTTAAAGATTACCGGCAGAATGATGCCGACTTTTCCGGGAATGATCTCACCGGCGTACCCGGAACAAGTTTGAGCAGCCTGCTGAATTTTATTTTATTTAAAAAGCTCTCCATAGATTATTCACACTTTTATACTTCAAAAATACCTTTGAATGATGGCAATTCCGTGTGGTCGGAGCCGAGTCTCGTGGGAAATGTACAGTTCAGGTTTCCTCTGATGCTCGATGCGGCAAGGATCGCTTTATTTTTACAGATACAGAATCTGTATAATGAGGAATATGTTTCCGGTTTTGATATCAATGCTTTTGGAAACCGGTATTATAATCCGGCCGCCAGCAGGAATTTTATTTTCGGGGTAAAGGTTGATTTTTAATTACTATCAATATAATTAAATGCTTCTTTCAGATAAGATTCATTAGTTTTTGCTTTGTCGTCGCCTTTTTCGATTCTGATATCCGGAGAAATTCCTTCACCGATAATGTCATACTCTTTTCCGGTACGGTCTACGATATTTCCGATGGTTAAAACAAGAAAAGATCCGTCGGAGAGTTTGTACTCCTGATTTCCGGAAGTTAAGCCCTGCGTATTGACACCGATAAGCTTTACATTTTTCTGTCCTGCAAAAGCAGCTGCAATAAATTCGGCTGAGCTTGCGGTCACTTTATTTACCAGTACGGCAACAGGCGCTTTGATCTGCTTTGGCTGCTTTTCTGTCAGTTGAAAAAGCAGGGTTGCCGTAGAACCTTCATAAAACCTGGCGTCTTTATAGTTGAAATATTCAATGGTACCTTCAGCATCTTTAGTGCCTACGATATTTTTACGGTCGAAAAAAGGGGCGGCTGCAGCATACATCGGATAAAGCATCCCACCGTAATTATCCCTCAAGTCAATGATCCATCCCTTTGGTTTCTGTTTCTGCAATTCATTTACTTTGGAATAGAACGTATTGAGGTATAGATTCCAGTCGTCTTTATTGAAAGATCCGATATCCGGCAGGCTTATATAAGCATATTTATTTTCCAGCATTTTACTTTCGATTACCGGAAATTTCTGTCCCGTAGCTTTATAGCCCAGTGTATATTGCCTTACCATCTCTTCAGGATAAAATTTGGAATGGGCGTCATCCAGTGAACTTAAGGCTTTTTCCAAAACAGGATAAGTTTCTTTAATCGTTGTGGCTTTGGACGCATCATTAAGGGTGGTACGGTAGAGTTCTTCCCAGTTGACCTTTGATTTATTGACGGATTTACGCTTCATGATGCTCAGCGCTTTGGAAACATACCGCTGAATACTGTCGTTCTGTGCTGAAACACGGGTTGAAAAAAAGACAGTCACCAGCAATGCGGTAACGAAAAATTTATTCATATGGATTAATATAATAGCCGTTTAAAGATAGTTCAAATAAATGAAAAGGCGATAGATGAAAAATCTTCCTGTAACGACGATTAATGTGTGGCCAGAATATCCCTGATGATCATTTCTGCATGAATCCTGGAGTTTTCAATAAACCAGAGATGGGTATCCTTTCCTCCGCAGACCACGCCGGCAAGGTACAACCCGGGAACATTGGTTTCCATGGTTTCACTGTGATACAAAGGGTTGAGACATTCGCCCTGTAATTCAATTCCTGAGTTTCTGAGGAAGTCAAAGTCGGGGAGATAGCCGGTCATGGCCAATACGAAATCATTGTCAATTTCATGCATTTCACCTTTTTCATCTTTAAAAATGACGGTCTTTTCTTTAATTTTAATCAGCTCCGAATTGAAATGAGCCGTAATACTGCCTTCGGATATTCTGTTTTCAATATCGGGCTTCACCCAGTATTTCACGCTGTCTGAAATTCCGGAATTCCGGATGATCATGGTAACTTCAGCGCCTTTTCTGTAGGTTTCCAGAGCGGCATCTACCGAAGAGTTGCTGGACCCAACGACCACGATCTTCTGTTGTGCGTAAGGGTAAGGTTCGGTATAATAATGTTTTACTTTCGGTAAATTTTCGCCTGGAATGTTCATCAGGTTCGGAATATCATAGAACCCGGTCGATATAATGACATTCTTTGCTGAATATTTTCCTTTCGCTGTCTCGATTTCAAAACGTCCGTTTATTTTGGACACATTTTCCACCTTTTCGTAAAGATGGATCCTGATTTTCCGCTGCCGGGCGATTCCCTGGTAATATTCCAGGGCTTCCTGTCTGCCGGGCTTCGGAGCCGCCGAAATAAAAGGGATGCCATCTATTTCAAGCTTTTCCGCCGTAGAAAAGAATCGCATGTACAAAGGGTAACGGTATAAAGAATTGACAATCGTTCCCTTCTCGATGATCAGGTAGCTGAGGTTGTTTTTCTGTGCCTCCAGAGCGCAGTTCAGCCCGATCGGTCCGCCTCCGATAATGAGTATATCCAACATTTCCATAGCACAAAATTACAAAAAAGTAGAAACGGAAGAAGGGTTACTGCCGTAATATATCCCGGCTGACCTCAAGCGGAATGTGAATTATGTAAAAAAAAGTGGTATCGGTTTTGATGAATTTAGCCAAGACATTTTAAATTATGAAAAAAATATTCTTTTTGATCATGATCCTGAGCATGGCAGCGTGCAAGAAAAATCCTGAAAAGTTTGTTAATGATACGGCAGATTCCTCCGAAAAAGAGTTGATGGTAAACAGCAGCGAAACCGTAAAATCAGTAAACAGGCAAGACGCACTCAAAAGCATCAATGAAGCTGTCGTTCAGTCTTTAAAAGAGAAAAACTATAAGAAATTCGCGGATTACATTCATCCTGAAAAAGGAGTAAGATTTTCCATGTATGCCTTTGTGAATCCGGCGGAAGATAAGAAGTTTTCTAAAGTGGATTTCATTAAATATCTACCTTCCAAAACGATTTTTACCTGGGGTGCGATGGACGGATCCGGCGATCTTTATAAAACGACCATTAGCGATTATCTCGGAAAATGGGTGTATGCGAAAGATTTTGCCACAGGACAGGTCTCCATTAATGAATTCCAGGGCAGCGGAAACTCATTAAATAACCTGAAGAAAATTTATCCGGGTGCCGACTTTACGGAAAACTTTATCAAAGGCTCTGAAGCCAATGCAGAAATGGACTGGAAATGTCTTCGCCTGGTTTTCGAAAAATATCAGGACCAGTATTATCTGGTGGCGGTAATCAATGACCAGTGGACGATTTAAGAAAGTTTAAATATTCTCAATGTCATTCTCAACCTTTAAGTTAACCTAAGATTTCAGCCAGGTTTTTTGTCAGGCTTTTTCTTGAAAACTGTTCGATGTTTTGGATATTGGCTGTAAGATGACCACTTTGCCAAAGCCTGAATTTTTCCAGGATGTATGTTTTGATATCTTCTGTTCCGTCGTAGCTGAAATGCTTGCCGGCCCCTGTATCTTCAAGAATCCGGGCAACGTCGGCTTCATCCGGTCCGAAAGAAATGATCTGTTTTCCGGTCGAAAGGTATTCGAAAATCTTTCCTGGAATAATGCCTTTTGAAGAATCATTTGGGAAGTTGGTGATCAGCAGCATATCCGAGGTCTGCATTTCTTCAATCGCTTTGTCATGGGAAAGATATCCCAGATTTTCAATATGATTCTTAAGAGCGGAATTTTCTAAAATGGACAATATTTTATCGTCGATCCTGCCGGCAAATTTTAGGACGAAGCTTTCAGCAAAATCAGCATTTTCCTTTACCAGATCGTCCAGTGCTAGCCAGAGATTCTCAGGATTTCTGAGCTGTTCCAGCACACCGATATAGCTTAATGTGAATTGGGCTTTAGGAGTTTGAGGGGTTGAGGGTTTGAAAGTGGTAAGGTTTGAATCAGATTCGTCAAAACCATGGGTGATGCAGAATGCATTGGCTCCCTTTTTCCTGAAATTTTCGGCATCGGTGTAGCTTGTTGCCAGGGTAATGTCTGCGCCTCTGAAAACATCATTTTCCAACTGTCGGTGTTTCCGGTCAGAGTTTTTGGTTAATTTTAAATGTTTATAATATGATATTTCTGTCCACGGATCACGGAAATCGGCAATCCATTTCAGGCCGGGAAGTTTTTTCTTCAGGTTTAAACCAATCAGGTGAAGCGAGTGCGGCGGGCCGGAAGTCACCACGACATCGATTTTATTCTCGCTTAAATAATTTTCCAGAAATTTAACGGAAGGTTTTACCCAGAAAACCCTGGCGTCAGGAATAAAAAAGTTGCCTCTCACCCAGATCGACAGTTTTGACTTCCAGCTTTGGTTTTTTCCCACATCAAACTGCCCGGCTTTGAACTTTTTATTGCTTTTGTTAAGTTTTTCGGCCAGTTGGTAAGGTTCCCAGATCTTTGTTCTGACGATTTCAAGATCTCCAGGAACATCTTTCATTAAGCTTTCATCCAGCAGCGGGTAGCTTGGGTTTTCCGGGGTATAAATGATGGGTTTCCATCCGAATTCGGGGAGGTATTTGGCAAACTTCAGCCATCTCTGAACACCAGGACCTCCCGCAGGAGGCCAGTAATAGGTGATGATGAGTATTTTTTTTTGAGAATTCATTTATATTGCTTTACCACAAAAGGGGTAAAGATTTTATATTGTTTTTAGCTTGTCAAAGCAGACAAAACATGTTAATAAGATTTGAGTCTCTATATGTTAGCAGGCTCAGCCTGTCTTTTGTCTCTTTTGCGGTAGATGGTGTAAATCCCGAAACCACTCAGCAGAATGAACACCGCAAAACAAAGAAGTGAGATCCATTTTCCTTTTTCGATCACTTCCGGCTCAAAAATCATTTTGATATTGTGATTTCCGGCAGGAACGTGAACGGCACGAAGCAAATAATCTGCCTTGATGTACGGAACTTCCTTTTCATCAACGAACATCTTCCAGCCGTGAGGATAATAAATTTCTGAAAATACCGCCAGCTGAGGTGTTTTCGACTGAGATTTGAATTCCAGTTCGTTCGGCTGGTATTTTGTTAAATTGATATATGCGGTTGAATCCGGCTGAACAGTTTTTCCTTCGAAGTATTTCTTATCTGAAGACGCAATCACGGCCGTTTTCTTATTGTCAATGGTTCCGATCGATTTGATTTCCTGGTTTGGAGAGTCTACGAATTTAAGGTCGCTTACAAACCATGCATTTCCGTTGGCTTTGGGATTCGGAATGGCCTGCGGTTGTTCCGGACCGCCTACAACAAGATATTTTGCATTGAGGAGATTGAGCATGTTCGGAACTTTTACCGAGTCCATGATCTGGAAGTATTCATTGATCACGTCGTCGTATCTTCTCAGTTTTACAGCATGATATCCTCCGATGGAAGATTTAAAATAAGAAGTATTGGTCTCGCTGAACGTCCCTAAAATATTATTAAAAATTCTGTAGTGGGTTTTATCTTTTTCGGCGATGGTTTCCAGTGTCTTATTTACGTTTACATTAGCCAGGATGGGTTCAAGATTCGGATTGCCCTGAACCTTCTCTGCCATAAGATCTGAACTTTCAGTCTGGAAAGGATTCTCTGCAAAAATCTTATCCACATAGTTATCGTCATTAAGATAACGTTTATTGACTGTCCACAAATCAAATAAGCTGACCACTCCGATGATGACCAGGGCAATATTCTGATTTAGTTTCTGTTTTAAAACCATAAATAAGGCAGCAGCAGCAATAGCAACGTAGATAAATGCTTTAAAGGCATCAATTCTGAACAGCTTGAACCGCTCTTCCACCAGGTAATCCAGAAGAAAAGGCGGCAGATATGTTTTTTCGTTTTCCGTATGGAATTCGAACAAAGATTTTCCGAAAACCAGTAAAATCAATACAAAGCCCAGCGTGCCTCCGCCAACGTATAAAAGTATTTTCTGTTTGTATTCTGTTGTTAATTCTTTATCCGTAAAAAACCGGTACAGTCCGATCATTGCAATGAGCGGGAACAGCAATTCCACGACGACCAGAATGGAAGACGGCGCTCTGAATTTGTTATAAAAAGGAACAAAATCAATAAAGAAATCGGAAA
>JBMDXW010000272.1:0-33608 GCA_048594965.1 Chryseobacterium sp. | reverse complement strand
AAATGATCTCATTGTCATCAGCAGAAACTCCGCTTTTTACTTTCTCATGCGGAATATTAGGAAGCTGGTAAAGAATGTTGATCAGTTCCTTTTCTTTGACATCTAACTGGGATTTCAATTCAGACGTCGACTCTTTAAGCTGTGCTGTTTTAGATTTTGCAGATTCGGCCTCTTCTTTTTTTCCTTCTTTCATCAACAGACCGATCTCCTTGGAAATTTTATTGCTTTCGGAAAGCTGTGAATCCAGTTCAAACTGAATTCTTTTTCTTTCGTCGTCGGTAGCAATTGCCTCGTCCACCAACTCAAGATTCCTGAATTGTCTTTTCTTCAGACCTTCTAAAACGCGCTCTTTGTTGTCGCGCAAAAAATTGACTTGTAACATTTTATTTAGATGTTAGTTATTAGAATGTTGAACATCAGAATGTCAACAGTTTTGCAAATGTATAAAATTATTTTACGATTGTAACTACGTTCGGCGAGCCCTCCTGTTTTGTGAACCTCAGGGTATCATTATAATATACTTTGGAGACTTCGAACAATGACGGCGTCATCCGGTATTCGATCCGGAGCTTCTCTTCAATCGTATCCAGGATCGTATTGTTGAGCCTTTTGATTAATGATACCGTAATATTGGAACGGTAGATTTTATTATTGGGATCCAGTGAATCTACGCCTACTCTCTTTGCTCCTGCAATATATTCGATAAAAAGGGTGGAGTCTGCGGTTGCTTTTAAAGTGCTGTTCACCGGGGAAATATCTGCCACTCCATTGTCATCATTAAAGGAATAGGTGAAGTAGGTAGAATCTTTCCTGTTATGAAAAAGGTCTCTTCCCGATTTGTTTTTCATATAGATGTTTAAAATCTGGTCGATTCTCTGCAGCTCGTCGTCACCGGTTCTGCAACTCAGAAACGCTCCAAAAACAACCAGAAGTCCGAAAAAAATATTCTTCATGTCCGGCAAAGATAAAAATTTTTCTTCTGATATATTTGGGGCAAAGATTATTTAACGCTGAAATTCTCAGGTAACAGACTTTGTCTAAGCTTCATCAGATTACTTTCTCAGCAGCTTCTTCCACAAAAGATTAATTTCGGCTCCTGAAAGAATAAAATCACGGACACGGAATTCCGTAATCTGGTAAAATCGCCAGAAGAGCACCGCCGATGACACGCAGTAGGACAACGAACTTACGAAACATGCCCCAATGATTCCCCATCTCGGAATGACATAAAAAGAACAGCCAACAGTGAATATAAGCCCTATGAAAGATTTGACATTTAAGATCCTCAGCTTATTGATACCCGCAAAATAATAGCCGATGATGTTGCTTACCGCGATGGCCAGGATACCGGGCGAAAGATATAAAACAATCGTTTTGGTCTGGCTAAAATCTTTCCCGAATATAAATGCATACCATTCTGAGGGAACAAGAAGAATCAGCAGGATAAAAAACAAAGTAATGAGAAAGCTGATGCGGAGTGATATTTTAGTCTTTTCAATAGCATCGCCGGAGTCGGTATTATTCACAACGTCTGCATACAACACTATGGAAAGACTGCGGCTTACCGCCCATACAGCCTCAGAGAAAGCAACTCCCACTGAAAAGACACCTACACTCATGATTCCTTTAAAATATTCCAGAAAATAAAACGACAACCTGTTGTTCAGAAACTGAAAAAAGGAGCTTACCTGTATCTTCCACCCATAGCTGAACAATTGTGAACCGATGCCTTTGGTAAAGGAGATTCTTTTGAAATTCGCATATTTTGTGATCTGAACGGTACTTGTAATGAATAACAATACAAAACAACCAATCTGAGCGATGAAATAAGCACTGACAGAGGTAAATTTAACCACATACACCATAAGGAGTATGAATACGATATGAACCACTTGCTGCAAAACCGTATACAAATTGAACATTTTGATGTTTTGCTGCCCGACAAAAAGGTTGACATTGGCCGACAATAGTGAAGACATCACTGAAAGCCCTATAAGATAACAGGTATAACCGACAGAATGATTAAAACTGAAAACCAAAGGAATGAGAACTCCAGTAAGCATGGCCCAGATATAAGCAAAAGACAGGATTTGCTCCGTTCTGAATTTTGTAGCAAAATAGCTCATGCTGCTTCCCACAAAAACATTGGCAAAAAAACTGATAATCGTAAGATCTGCAATGATAATAGATATTTCTCCTTTGCCCTTGCTACCCCACATATTGGTGGAATAAACAACGAGCCCGAAATTTAATATCAGAATCAAAAACCTGGAAACAAAAGTCTTTAAAATGGTGCCCTGCTTCATATTATCTCAATGATTTTCTGACAAAATCCAGGAAGGAAGCCCTGATGATATTCCAGTTGTATTTTGTTTCATATTCTGTTCTCGCGGCAAGGGCATGCTTTAGATAAAGCCCCGGATCATCAATATATTTTGAAATAAGATCCGAAATATGCTCAGAATCCTGAGGATCAACAAGAAAACCAAACCTGGAAACATCCATATGCTGTCTTGTTGCTTTCAGGTTCGTATAAATGACGGGCTTTCCCGAAGCGGCATAATAAAATATTTTAATCGGAAGACAGTGGTCGTTTTCATAATTCAGGGTTCTGAGATCAAAACAGATGTCTGCATCCGCATAGGACCGCGTAAAGGTTTCAAAGGAAGCCGGTTTTTCGATACTGATATTTTCAAACTGATATTGATTGATCTGCTCTGAAAAATACTTCGCATCTTTTTCTTTTCTTGAGCCTCCGATTAAAAGTAGTGAAACTTTAAGATCCGGTCTCTTCTTTCTTAAACGGTCTGCCGCAGCAAAAAAATTACCGATTCCTTTTTCTTCTGAAAACTGGCCGGTATAGCAAAGGGTAATCTCGCCGGACTTTAAACTTTTTATATTTTGATGAATGTAAATATCATCGGGATAATACGGCAGGACAACAGATTTTTTAAAAGGGAAAAAATAAGCCAGCGGGAATTTCTTTGTATATTCCCCAAAGATATAGTGAGTACTTACAAATCCTGCGTATAACTGGATCAGAAAGAATTTTGCTGCATGAATTATATTCATGGGAAAAGAGAACTGCTCTACCATTCTCATCGAAGGGTACCATTCCGTAATATCATAAATGATACTGACCTTTTTTTTCCTGCCGATCTTTTTTGCGGAAATAACCGCCAGCGGTTCTGAACAGATTACAACATCCGGTCCGAAAGCTTCACAAAGACCTTCAAGGATTCTCCGTTTTTCTGCGATACTTCTGTCCAGTACGTTATACGATTCAATCTCTATTCCCTCAACAGTTCCCTGAAATTCTGACGAAAGACTGCATATCTTCACCTGATATCCCTCTTCTTTAAGCGCTTTTGCCTGATGATAGAAGATCCTGTCGTCATCATGCCGGTGTGCGGTCGTTAAAAAAAGAATTTTCGGTATTTTCATCCAATATTGAGCTCAGTCAGTTTATTAATTTTCAGCAAATATAACCAAAGCAAAAAAAGTGGAAAACTCCACTTTTTATTTTTTATGATTGAATTCTGAATTTTATTTAATAGAAGCGGCCCAGCTTCTCTCCAAAGGTAAAAGAAAATTTCCCAAAAATTCCAGATAGGTATTCTTCGAAAAATCGAAGACCTGGACATCCCTGGAAATCTCACCGTTTCTCAGTTTTGATTTAAAATCTATAAGTTTCAGGGTTTTTACTTCTCCATTTTCAATATAACTCGCTTTCATCCTGTCGAAAAGCCCCAGTTGGTATTCTTCGTCAATCTCTCTCATTACCTTGCCCAGCGCATCGATACTGCATCCGGAAGCCATTTCTTTTTCTTCATCGACACAAATGATGATAAATTGATTTTTTTCAATTTTAAAAGATGAGGAAAGCGGTTTTCCATGTGCTGCCCATGAAGCCAGGAAATCGAAAAGTTTTTCGGTAATGGCCTTTGCCTCTTTTGTTTCAAAAGGTCTTGATGCCGGATATATGATCACCCGGTAATCGTTGGTTTCTACTATATTTGATTCTTCGATCTTCATTTTAAAAACAATTAGAGTTCAAAATTACGCAATTTTCCTGAGTTTGAAACCATTGCATCTTTTGCTCATTGAAGATAAATATTTATGATAAATCTTGCGAAAAGGAAAGAAACTCTCAGATCTAAAGTAAAATTTCCGGTTTCCATCTTTCAAAGATGTTAACGATCCCTATATTGATGAAAAGCCTCCAGGATGATTTATATCCTGGAAAAATTTAAACCAAAAATTATAAATCTTCAGCCTCAGCCAGAAGTTCTACAATATCCTTTACGGCTACTTCATGATTCTTATTGAAATGCTTCACCCCATCAGTCATCATGGTATTGCAAAACGGACAGCCTGTTGCAATGACCTTGGGCTCAAAAGACAGGGCTTCTTCGGTTCGCTCGATATTGATGTCTTTGTTTCCTTTTTCGGGTTCTTTAAACATCTGGGCTCCCCCTGCGCCGCAACATAGCCCGTTGGTTTTACAACGTTTCATTTCTACGAGTTCCGCATCCAGCTTTTCCAATAAAATCCTTGGAGCTTCGTATTCGTTGTTGGCTCTTCCAAGGTAGCACGGATCATGGAATGTAATTTTTTTTCCTCTGAAAGCACCTCCTTCAATTTTCAGCCTTCCTTCTTCCATTAAATTTCTGAGGAACTGGGTGTGATGGATAACCTCATAATTCCCACCAAGTCCGGGATACTCATTTTTAAGGGTATTAAAACAGTGAGGACAGGCCGTAACGATTTTCTTGACTTCGTAGGCGTTCAGTACCTCGATATTAGTCATTGCCATCATCTGGAATACGAATTCGTTTCCCGCACGTTTTGCAGGATCTCCCGTACAGCTTTCTTCCTGGCCAAGCACAGCGAATTCAACGCCAATTTTATCTAATATTTTACAAAATGCTTTCGTGATTTTTTTGGCTCGGTCGTCAAAACTTCCGGCACAGCCCACCCAAAAAAGAACTTCCGGTGATTTTCCTTCGGCAGCATATTCTGCCATTGTCTTTATGTTGAAATCCATTTTTTTCAATTTGAAAATGTGAGAATTTGGAAATTTGAAAATGTATTCATCAATTTTCAAATCTTCAAACCATGTAATTGATTAATTAATCTTTTGCCCAATTCAGACGGTCAGCCTGGTTGTACTGCCATGGAGCGGCATTATTTTCCACGTTGGTCATCATAAGATTCAGCTCTTGCGGCGCGGCAGATTGTTCCATAACGAGGAATCTTCTCATTTCAAAAATAATCGACAGCGGATCAAGCAATACCGGGCAGGCCTCGGTACAAGCGTTACAGGTTGTACATGCCCAAAGTTCTTCTTTCGTGATGTAATCATTTAAAAGTTTCTTGCCATCATCTTCAAATTTTCCATTTTTATCGATATTGCGGCCAACTTCTTCCAGACGGTCACGGGTTTTCATCAAAATTAATCTCGGCGAAAGTTTTTTGCCGGTAATATTAGCTGGGCAAACTGCGGTACAACGTCCACATTCCGTACAGGAATATGCGTTAAGCAGCTGCACCTGATTTAGATCAAAAATGTCTTCGGCTCCAAATTTCGAAGGAGCCTCTGCTTCACCTTCAGCCGGAGCTGCGTAGGGATCGGCATTAGGATCCATCATCAGTTTAATTTCTTTGGTTACGGAATCCAGGTTATTGAATTTCCCTTTTCTCTCAAGGTTTGCATACCACGTGCTCGGAAACGCCAGAATAATATGTAAATGCTTGGAATAATAAAGGTAATTCATAAAGAAAAGAATCCCAACAAAATGAAACCACCACGCTGCTCTCTCTATTCCGAATAAAAATCCGCTGTCAAAACTGAAGATTTCCAGGAACGGCACAAAAGTTCTTTCACTGACCGGAAAAGAGCCAAGTTGCGCAAAATGATCATAGCCTCGGGTCTGTAAGATAAAATCTGAAGCATTCATGGTAAAGAATGCCATCATAAGGGCAAATTCGATGATAAGAATCCAGTTGGCATCTTCTTTTGGCCAACCGAAAAGTTCTTTCATCGTTAATCTTTTGACCCCATAAAAGTTTCTTCGTATAAAAAATGCCACCACACCGATTACCACAAGAAGTGCCAGCACTTCAAGCGTTGCGGTAAAGAAACTGTAAAATGTATTTCCGAATATCGTAGCCAGGAACCTGTGTGTCCCGAAAATTCCGTCAACAATGATTTCTACAAGTTCGATATTAATGATGACAAAGCCGACATAGACGAAAAGGTGTAAGATTCCTGCCACGGGGCGCTTGGTCATTTTGCTCTGCCCCATAGCCACTCTTGCCATGGTTTCCCAACGTTCAGCTTTTCTGTCGTTTCGTTTGATCTCGCGTCCTAATCTGATGTTTCTGTATATTTTTTGCAGACTTTTGGCAAAAAGACCAAAACCTGCAATTAATAAAATTAGAAAAATAATGTGAGCGATATATTGCATGGATTATCTATTAGTCTTTACTGTTTTTTCCGAATACTGAGAAATTTACATATCTCTTAGGATTTGCTTTTACATCTTCGATTAAAGAATTCAGATTGGTAGATGCTGAATTCAGGTTGTTGTACAGTTGCTCATCTTTCATGAGTTTCCCTAAGCTTCCCTGTCCGTTATTGATCCCTGATACCACCTCGTTAAGTTTTCCTACGGTAGCATCAAGATCGGCAATGGTCGCATTCAGCTTTTGGGTATCGATGCTTTCCGCCAGATTTCCGTATTTATCTAAAGTCACTTTACCACTTTGCATGGTAAGGCTTGCATCGTCAAGAACCTTCTGAAGTTTAGGATCATTGTGACCGACAAGGCTGTTTACACTTCCTGCCGTGGTCTGCAAAGCAGAAACCGTCTTATTAAGGTTAGCCAGCAACAGTCTTATTTCTTCTCTGTTCTGTGCATTCACTACCTGGTTCGCACTTGACATCAGAGAATCTACTCTATACAAAACGGTTTGTAACTGATCTTTTACCGGACCTACCTGAGAAGAAAGACTTCCCAGCGTACCCAACTTGAAAGCTCCTTTTAAAGTATCACCATCTTTGGCTGTGGGTCCTCCGTACATAAGATTAATTCTCATTTCTTTTCCGGACATCAGACCTGGCTCAAAAATCTCAAGGGTCGAATTTTTCGAAAACTCAAAGTTGTTATCTACAGTGATTTTAACAAGAAAATCTATTTTTCCTTCTTTGGAGGTATGAGGGATGATTTTATCCACCTGTCCCACTTTTAATCCGTTGATGGAAACGGGAGCAGACTGGGCCAGCCCTTCTACGTTATCATATTTTGCGTAAAATATATTGTCTGTAGTAAAAAGGCTTCTGCCTTTCATAAATTGGAAAAGCACGACAAAGCCAACGATGGCTATCAGTGCAATAATACCAGCTTTTAATTCTTTACTGAACTTCACTTGCTAAATTTTTTCTAATGAGCAAATATAACACATTTAAATGAATGTTTTTCTGTATTGCCCTGCGTTAAACACAAAAGAAGCGGCAAAAACTTTGCCGCTTTTTATCTTTACAAAAAAATATCTGTTATTGTTGAGAACCTGCTTTGTTCCAGATCTCGATTCTGTAGTCATCGATATCAGCATTGTCCTGTAAGCTCTTTAACCAAGCCTGTCCGAACATTCCTGAATTTCTTTGGGTAACAGATTCTGTAAACTGCTTAAGGTCTCCAGGCTGTTTGTTTACGGTCTCGTTTTTCTTGATTAAAACATAAACCCCTGTTCCTCCTTCAATCGGATTGGATATTTTTCCTTTTGCCACTCCAAATGCTGCTCCGGCTACTTTCGGCTCCATAGAACCTGCCACTCCTGGATTTAAAAGATTCACCTGGGCAGACTGTTTCGTTGTACCAAACTGTTTTGCGATCTGATCTAAGTTTCCTGCTTTACCGATTTTCTCAGAAATCTGTTTTGCAGCAAGCTTGTTCTTCACGATCACTTCAATCTGATCTCTCACCGATTCCGGATCTGCAGTACCTTTTGCCTGCTTTCCGTTTAAATAAACTACGATTTTGTCACCGGTTCCATCTACTGTAAACAATTCGGTATCTCCTTTCTCTCTTTTTTTATCAAAAGCCCATGCAAGGATATCGGCATCTTTTTCTGTTCCTAAACCTTGAAGCTGTCCGTCGAATCTTTTTGCCTGCTTCGGATTGGAATACTGATAATTTCCTTTTTTAGCAATATTCACGAAATCATTGAAAGATTTCCCCTGAACCTGCTGAATGAATCTGCTGGCTTTTTTGTTTACTTCTGCTTCTGTAGCATCAGAAGGCTTCACCGCTTTTACAAGGTTGGCTACTTTGTAGCTCATTGCTCCCGGTTTTTTATCTTCAATATTGATGATATGATATCCGAACTGAGTTTCTACCACACCTGTCGCTCCTTTAGGATTGTTTGCTAAATATGTCAGGAATTCAGGAACAAACGGAGTTTCAGGAGTCGTCCAACCTAAGCTTCCGCCCTGAGCTGCAGAATTAGGATCATTTGAAAGCTTAAGGAATTCTGTAAATTTACCAGGATTAGCTTTTACAATAGCTCCGATAGAATCGGCCAGTTTTTTAGCCTGTTCTTTAGATCTTGTAACACCTTCTCCCGCAGGACTTCCTTTAAAAGCAATAAGAATATGTCTTGACAAGGTAGAATCTGAAGTCTTTTTATCCAAAAGCTTAGATACCACATAGAAGTTCTGTTCTTTATAAGGACCGAAAGTCTGCCCGATCGCAGCAGAAGGAATCTGCGCCTGAATCGTTTGTGGCAGCTGGTTAGGCTTTAGATACTGAGGATTGTATGGCATATCAGAGTTGGCCATTACAAACATAGAATCGTTTTTTGTATTCTGGAAATTTTCCGCACCACCGCTTGCATCAGTTCCTCCGGAGAACAGTTTATTGATCTCCTTTTGTGCTGCCGCATCATCTGCCGTGCTTGGCTGAGAAGGGAAATAAACAATTCCGAGATTTCTGCTCTCATCAGCTTTGAACATCACAGGATGCTGCTTGATATAATTGGCAAGATCTTCTGTGGTAACTTTAATGTTATTTTTCTGAAGATACGTAGCATAATCTATTTTCACGAAGTCGATATCTGCCAGCTGATCTCTTTCTTTCATTAATTCTTCAGCTTCTTTTTTACCGGTTGTGATTCCCTGTGAAATATTAGCAAACACCTGTCTGGCCATTAATCTGTACTCTACAGACTTTCTGGTTTTCAGCCATTGGTTGTAACCTTCCGGCGATGTCGCTTTCATATCTTCGATCTGTTTTTTAAGCTCCTGGGTTTTGAAATTGCCTTTCTCATCGAAAAACTGCTTCTGCTGAGCAAACATCTGATCGTACTGAAGCTGGTTCCAGAAATAATCTTCTGTCATTTCAAAGCCCATTTTCTCGAATTGCTGTTTGATCAGTTTAGACTGCACCAGCAGTTGCCAGGCCTGCTCTTCAAGGCCAGTTTTAGGCTGCCCCTGCTGTTCTGCCTGCTGCTGTAGCACGAAAAGCTGATCGTTAAACTCTTCACGGGTAATTTTCTCACCATTTACTTTTCCTAAAACATCAGGATTTTTACCGAAAACCTTATCAATACTGTCCGGGTTTACAAGGAACGCCAAAAGCGCCAGTGCAATTACTCCCATCAAAAGCCAAGGTCTACTCCTAATTTGTCCTAAAATTGCCATTATATATATTATAGTTTTTTATCAGGTTGCGAAAATACACATTTTTAAGAAATTACGGAAATCCTAGTTCTTTATTTTAATTTTTAAAATTTAAATCTTTTAAAAAAGGAAATTTTGACCGTATTTTTTAGTAAAAAACAAATGGCATAGCTCTTGTGTCATAAAGCACGTATAATAAGCAGTGCGTTTTGTAAAGGATGATTGCTTATTTTTACAGTAACGAATAAAAACGACAATGACAATTTGTCATTCGATTGATTATGACAGAATTTGAAGACATTAGTTTAGAAGAAATGATAAGCGACGGATTTGATATGGTAGCCCAAGAGATCAGTCTTTCCGATCTTTCCGAAACAGAAAAAAATTCCGAACAGAAAATATTCCCTATTCTCCCGGTAAGAAATATGGTAATGTTCCCCAATGTGGTCATTCCTATCACGGCAGGAAGAAAGGCATCCATACAGCTTTTAGAAGATGCGCAGAAAAATGGTGACTTCATAGGGATTGTTAGCCAGAAAAATTCTGATCTCGAGCAGCCTTCTGAAAAAGACATTTACCAAACAGGAACCCTGGCAAAAATCATTAAGATCATCAAATTGCCTGAAGGGAATATCACGGCCATTACGAAAGGATTTTACCGCTTCAGATTGAAAAAAATCGTGGAAAAGCAGCCTTATTTTAAAGCTGAAATTTCAAAATTAAAAGATTCGAAGCCAAAAAATAAAGAAGAATACGAAGCATTACTGGAAAATGTAAAAGATCTTGCCCTGAAAATTATCGAGCTTGATCCGAATATTCCCAATGCAGCCAATTTTGCTATAAAAAACATCAACAATAACGATGACCTGCTGAATTTCATTTGTACCAACGCCAATTTTCCTTCTCCTGACAAGCAAAAACTGCTTGAAGAGAAAAACCTGATGGAAAGGGCCAACAAGTGCTATGAAATGATGCATGAAGACTTCAGGAAGCTTGAGCTTAGAAATCAGATCCATCAGAAAACGTCAAAAGATCTTGACAAGCAGCAGCGGGAATATTTCCTGAACCAGCAGATCAGAACGATCCAGGAAGAGCTGGGCGGCGGTCCTGAAAGCGATGTGGAAGAACTAATTGTCAAGGCTGGCAAAAAGACCTGGAATGCAGAGGTTGAAGAGCATTTCCAGAAAGAAATCAGCCGTCTGCAACGTCAGAATCCTAATTCCCCGGATTATAATGTACAGAGAAATTATCTGGATTTCTTTACGGATCTTCCCTGGGACACCTTTACGAAAGATACTTTCGACATTGAAAAGGCACAGAAAATCTTAGACAAAGCGCATTTCGGACTGGAAGACATTAAGAAAAGAATATTGGAACACATGGCTGTTTTGAAGCTGAAGAACAACATGAAATCCCCTATTCTTCTTTTGGTGGGACCTCCGGGAGTAGGGAAAACATCATTGGGAAAATCAGTGGCCGATGCCTTAGGCAGAAAATATGTACGTGTTTCTTTGGGCGGGCTTCATGATGAAAGTGAAATCCGCGGTCACCGAAAAACCTATATCGGAGCGATGGCAGGAAGAATCTTGCAGTCCATTAAAAAATCAGGCACCTCAAATCCGGTGATTGTTCTGGATGAGATCGATAAAGTAGGAAAAGGCATGCACGGCGACCCGAGTTCGGCATTACTGGAAGTCCTTGACCCTGAACAAAATAAATCTTTCTATGACAATTTCCTGGAAATGGGATATGATTTGTCTAAAGTGATGTTCATTGCTACGGCAAATTCACTTTCAACCATTCAGACTCCTTTGCTGGACAGAATGGAGATCATCCAGATTGCAGGATATACGCTGGAAGAAAAAATTGAAATTGCCAAAAGACATTTAATCAAAAAACAGCAGGAAGAAAACGGCCTGGATTCCAAATCATTTAAGCTGGGAAATACTGAGCTGAAGCATATTATTGAAGCACATACTTCGGAAAGCGGCGTAAGGACTTTAGAAAAAAGGCTTGCGGCGATAGCCCGATGGGCAGCACTGCAAACCGCTTTGGTGAAAGAATACGATCCGAAAATATCCGTCGAAAAAACGGATGAAATCCTGGGAGTTCCAAGACCTAAAAGCCTGTCGGAACTCACTGATGTACCAGGAGTAGTCACCGGACTTGCGTGGACAAGCGTAGGAGGAGATATTCTTTTTATTGAAAGTATCATCAGTAACGGAAAAGGCTCCCTTACCATGACCGGAAACCTGGGAACCGTAATGAAAGAATCGGCGACCATTGCATTGGAATATATTAAAGCAAAGCATGATGTACTTGGAATTTCGCAGGATGATATCGAAAAGAAGAACATTCACGTTCACGTTCCTGAAGGTGCAACTCCCAAAGACGGACCTTCCGCCGGGATCGCCATGCTTACTTCAATGGTTTCATCATTTAAAAATAAAAAAGTAAAACCTCATCTTGCCATGACCGGTGAAATTACCTTGCGAGGAAAGGTTCTTCCGGTAGGCGGAATTAAGGAAAAACTTCTTGCCGCCACAAGAGCAGGAATAAAAGAAGTCATCCTTTGTGAGGCCAACAGAAAAGACGTGGAAGAAATCAAAAAAGATTATCTTAAAAATTTGAAAGTTCATTATGTCAACTGGATGAATGAGGTTCTTGAACTTGCCCTTGAAAAGCAATAATATATATATATATATATTTAATAATAAAACACATCTCATCACGGGATGTGTTTTTTTATGCTTACCATCAGAAGTAGCCACAGATATGGCACGGAATTTTCTCAACCCAGAAAGAAATCGCAATAAAACTCTTGAAATCGGAAGGGTTTTACTATTTTTATACAACAGTTTTGAATTATGAATTTCCTCAGACTTCCCTTCCTCGTAAAGCTTACACTGGTCGTTGTTTCCGTTATCGGCATCGGATATCTGCTGGCCTTGGGTGAAAGTATCCTGGCACCTTTCTTTCTGGCATTTCTCATGGCCATGATATTCTTGCCGTTTGCTAATTTTCTTGAACAGAGATTAAAATTCCCGAGATCATTTTCTACGATTTTTTCAGTGATGATTTTGCTGATTGTTATTACCGGATTGATTTTTTTCTTTGGGTCCCAGATTTCAAGCTTCAGCAAAGACATTCCTCAGCTTACCGAGCAGGCAACACATGTTTTTCATGATCTGCAAAGATGGGTTTCCAAAACATTTAATGTAAAAATTGATGAGCAGTTCGCGTATCTGGATGAGGGATTAAAGAAACTGTTATCTTCCACAGGTATTATCCTTGGATTTACTTTGGGTATTTTTTCTACGGGGCTGGGCTTTTTAGCATTCTTCATTCTATTTTTCACATTTATTTTAAATTACAGAAGAATTTTAAACAATTTCATCGTCAATGTTTTTACGGAAAAACACAAAAGCAGTGTCCAGGAAGTCGTTTCGGAAGTGAGGATCATGACCAAAAGATACATAATTGGCCTTTGCCTTCAGGTCATTATCGTTTCCACTCTCACAACAGCCGTCCTGACCATTTTAGGAGTAAAATATGCTATTTTACTGGGTGTCCTGACCGGTTTATTAAATGTAATTCCCTATATAGGTATTTTTATTTCGCTATTGATTTCCTGCTTTATTGCTTTTGCGACCAATACTCCATCAACCTGTATTTATGTTGCCATCGGATATGTAATTGTGCATGCCATTGACGGAAATATCATTCTTCCTTTTGTGGTAGGCTCCAAAGTGAAAATTAACGCGCTCTTCTCTTTCATTGGAATTCTGGTAGGAGAACACCTTTGGGGAATCGCGGGGATGTTCCTGTGTATTCCCGCGATCGCCATTATTAAGATTATCTTTGAAAGGGTTGAAGGACTGAAGCCCTGGGGAAAATTACTTGGCGAAGAGGAGAAAATCAACAAAAAAAAGAAATCATACAAAATTTCCAAAAACATTACGTTAAAGGAGATGGATTGATTTAATGTTGAAATACCTTTTGGTTTAAATAAAAGAAGCCTTCAATGATAAAGTCTTCTGTTTTTTTTAGGCTGGAAGTGCACATAGTGGATTTCTCCTGTTTGGGCAAAGCTGATCGCAGGGGATGTAAGTTTGCGAATCCGGGCAGTATCCGATATTCGGATCGTCTCCTCCTTTGATTGATTTCAAATTCTTACGGCTTAATTTCTGAAAATTTCTCATAGTAACTTTTTTAATTTGTTATGGTAAACAAATATATAAAATCAAGTGATACGAAGTAAAAATATTTCCCAATACAGGGATTGTAATAATTTATCTGATTTTGAATCAACGGATTATAATTTTATTTACCTTTAATAAAAAATAATTTATGAAAGCTGTAAAATTTATCCTCGCGCTTCTTTTCGGATTAATGTTTATTAATGCCGGATTAAACAAATTCCTCAATTATATGCCCATGGAAAAACCGACTCCGGAGCAGATGAAAATCTTCAGTGCTTTTGGTGAGATCGGATGGCTCATGCCTTTGGTGGGAGCCGTTGAAATCATCGGCGGTCTGCTATTCATCTTTCCCAAAACACGGGCATTGGGCGCTATTGTTATTTTACCTGTCATGGTAGGAATTATAGCTCATGTATTCACATTGGACAAATCAGAAATGGGAATGGCGATTGCCGGAGTCATGTTCCTGATAAACCTATGGATGATCATCGACAACCGCGAAAAATATAAACATCTGGTAAGCTGACAAATAGATGAATGGTCAATTCGCTTTGCTTGTCAATCTTGAAATTCACTGTGAAGCAAATTGACCATTGACTTTTAAACAAATGCACTGAAACCGGTTATTGATCTTCCTACGATCAGTGAATTTATTTCTTTGGTTCCTTCATAGGAATAGATGGCTTCGGCATCGGCGACGAATCTGGCAACGTCATATTCCAGCAAAATTCCGTTGCCACCCATAACCTCGCGGGCGCGGGAAACGATGTCGCGTGTTCTCATGGTACAGAATACTTTGGCCAGTGAGGCGTGCTCATCTTTTAAAATCCCTTCATCCTGCATTTCCGAAAGTCTGAACACCATGGTCTGCATGGCGGTAAGATTCGACAGCATTTCCACCAGGTGGCCCTGGATCATCTGGAAAGAAGCAATGGGTTTTCCGAACTGTTCACGCTTTCTGGTATAGTCCAAAGCACTTTCGTAAGCACCTCTCGCACAGCCTGTCGCCATCCATGCTACACCGGCCCGGGTCATTTGGAGAACCTTTGCGGTATCTTTAAAGGAATTGGCATTCTGTAACCTGTTTTCTTCGGTTACGATACAATCTTTCAGGGTAATAAGTCCGTTCTGAACAATTCGTAAGGCCATTTTCCCTTTTATTTTTTCTACGGAATATCCGGGATTGTCTTTTTCCACAATAAAACCTTTCACTTCCCCGTCATCCAGGTCTCTGGCCCAGATAATAATAACATCGGCAAACGTGGCATTTCCGATCCATTTTTTTTGTCCGTTCAGCACCCATCCTTCCGGTGTTCTCTTGCAGGTAACCGTTAATCCGCCCGCGGCTCCGGAGCCCACTTCCGGCTCCGTTAAGCCGAAGGCACCTATTTTTTCAAATTTCTGCATCTGCGGAAGCCATTTCTGTTTCTGCTCTTCCGAACCGCAGATGTAAATAGAACCCATCGACAGGCCAGATTGAACGCCGAAGAATGTCGCAATAGAGGCATCAATACGGGCCATTTCCATCGCAATCACTCCCTCCATGAGGAAAGGCATTCCCGGGCAGCCGTACCCTTCATAAGTAACACCGCAGATATTCAGTTTCTGGAATTTTGGAATCAGTTCGTGGGGAAATTCGTCTCTCAGCCAGTAATGATTCACCAAAGGCTTAACTTCTTTTTCCATAAAATCCCTAACTTTCAGCTGGACTTCACGATGTTCGGGGCTTAGCGTATGAGAAACATCATAAAAATCACCGTCGATCGGCGGAAGCTCTTTCTTTTTTCGATTAGGGTCCAGCATTTTCATCATTCCTTTAAGCTGCTTATCATCCAGTTTTGAGAAATTTTCCATCAGTTTCGGAAGATTCACTTTTTGGGAGATCTCACTCAGTTGATCAAAATCGATGGACCTGAATAATTCTATGGCGTTTCTGATTTTAGAAAAGGTGTTAGACATAATAATGGTTGTGTTTGATTTTGTAAAAGATAAGCAAAAATTACTCCGAAAACAAGGCCTTGTGATCTGTATCATTTTACAAAATATTGATTATCATAATTTTAAACCGAAACATTTCTTTACAGAATTTTTACTTGTGATTTTCAAGCGTTACAAAGGATTCCGTATGAACTTTGGAATAAGCAAAACATTAAAAAAAATCAGACTTATGAAAACGATGTACCTCAGATTATCACTGGCAGGAGCCCTTCTATTAGGAATATATTCTTGCAAAAAAGGAGAAGCCACGGCAGATTATGATGCAACTGCATCTAAAGATTCCGTCATGGCGGTTTCAGACAGCATTTCTTCCGTTGCTACCATGAAAGTAAAGGATAAACAGTTCATTAAAACAGCAGACGTCAACATGGAAGTAAAAGATGTGTATGATGCAACGATTTCCATTGAAAAATCAGTTCAGGAACTCGGAGGTTTTGTTACGCACAGCGATTTGAAGAGCAATATTGTTTCCGAAAATACCTACAATACTTCAGACGAAGAGGCTGTGCTCGTTAAAAAATACCAGTCGGAAAATACCATGCAGGTGAGAATTCCTACGGCCAGGCTCGGCGAACTGCTAACTTTGGTAAATGATAAAAAACTCTTCCTGAACTCCAGGACCATCAACGCCGAAGATGTGACTTCCGGGATAAAATATGCCGAACTGGAAGGAAAGAGGATCAGGAAAACCGGAGAAAACATTAACAAGCTAAAGACCAATAAAGATAAAGTGAATATGAGCGACCGGAATATGGCGGAAGATAACCAGCAGCAGCTTGCCAATATGGATGTAACGGATCAGCTGAAGTACAGCACCGTAGATATTTACATCAGGGAACCAAAAGTAAGGATAGCAACCATTGCCGTCACCAACACTGAAAGTATAGACGACAAATATACATTCGATTTCATTTACAGTATAAAATCAGCTTTTGTGGAAGGTTTTTATTTAATTCAGAAAATCATCATAGGAGTGGTGGCTGTCTGGCCGTTTATTGTGATCGGAACCGTTATTATTTATTTTGTAAGGAGAAGAAGATCCGCTAAAAAGCAGCAGCAAACTACAGAAATATAGGCCATCCTAACCTTCCGTTATTTATATATATTTTAAGTTTTACAAGAGAGCCTCCGCCCTGCCGGAGGTTTTTACATTAGAATTTCTGGGTTAAAATTTCAGGTTTTGTCCGGTGGAGGTGCAGGATCAATTCACCAAAAAGCGTATTGGCCCAGGCAAACCAGGACCTTGTAAAATCTTTGGGATTATCGACATCAAAAGATTCATGAATGAAGCCTGTTCCTGCATGAGTGGCTTTCAGCATTTTTAAACAGGAAATAATTTCACGATCATCATCCGTGGTTAAAGCCTGCATGATCAGGCCCAATGGCCAGATTTTATGTTCCCCGATATGCGGGCCGCCAATTCCTTTGGCAAATTTCCCTTCACTGAACCAAGGATTGGCTTTGCTTAAAGAAAACTTTCGGGTATGTTGATAAATTTTATCTTCTTTTGACCGGTATCCCAAATATGGGATCGATAATAAATTTGGAACATTAGCATCATCCATAAATAAAGCATTTCCGAAACCGTCGATTTCCAGCGCATAAATCTTACCGGCTTCCGGATGGCTTAATACCGCATATTTCTGAATGGCCGCGTCTACTTCCTGTGCTAAATTTCTGAATTGTGCGGAAGAATTTTCATCCTTCAAAATTTCAGAAAAAATTTCAGCCGTTTCCCTCAGAGAAACCACCGCAAACATATTGGAAGAGACTAAAAAGGGATAAAACGTTGCATCGTCCGAAGGCCGGAACATCGAATGGATCAGTCCGATTTTCTTGGTAGGATTTCCGTAACCTCCGGCAAATTGGGTATCCAGCGGATTACCGTTGGATCTTTGAAAATGATAAGGCCCCTTTGATTCTTTCCGTTGCTGTTCCCTGAACGTCTGCAGAATCAGGAGCATGGCCTTTTTCCAATCGGCACCGAAAACGGAAGCATCACCCGTTGTTTTCCAATAACTGTAAGACAAGCGCATGACATAGCACAAAGAATCCACTTCCCATTTCCGCTCATGAATGCCCGGTTTCATCTCGGCAAGATCATTTTTCCATTCACTGACCTTGGAAGCATCATTAAAAAATGCATTGGCATACGGATCCAGAAGAACACATTCCACCTGTTTATTGATAACGCCTTTCAGCATATTTTTCAGCTTTTCGTCCTCATTCGCAAGACTCAAATAAGGATAAACCTGGGCCGAAGAATCCCGGAGCCACATCGCATCAATATCCCCGGTAATGACATAGGTGAAAGGTTTGCCGTCCTTTTCATAAAATTTCACCGTCGTGTCGAGTGTATTGGGAAAGCAATTCTCAAACATCCAGGCCAGCTCTTCATCGGCAATGGATTTTTTAACGGTTTTAATGGTTCTTTCCACCGCTTCGGAAGTAAATTTTCTTTCATTTCGTTTTGGACGTTTTGAAATATAATTACTTCCCCATAAAAATTGTACGGGAACCGGCAGGCTCATAAAGCCTAAACCCAATGATGATTGTTTGATAAATTCGCGTCTGTTGAATGTGGCCATCGGTGAAAAATTTAATTTAAAAATAATAATTCTTAAGCATATCTTTTCATTCCGCTGTTAAATCATTTTGAAAACTAAAAGCTATTCAATAAACTTTAAAAAAATCCGTTAACTAACAAAAAACTATAACATGATTAGAAAACTAATTATTATTTCATTTCTGACCGCATCTGCCTTATTCCTTTCTCAAACTCAAATCAAGGTTGTAGATGAAGAAACCCAAGAGCCTGTTCCTTATGCAAAACTTATTTTGAAAGGAAAGGACTATTATAAAAATACCGAAGAAAACGGAGTAATTACGTTAGAGCAAAATGAAGAAATAGATCATATTGAATCTTTCGGTTACGAAAATCAATCTATTGCAAAGGTGAATAATGTTTATTTTCTCAGTCCGAAATTCAAAGATATTGAAGGTATAAAAATTTCAAAACCGAAATTTACCAAAATATATACGATCGGCAGTGTCAAGAAAAATCATTTCGGTTTTATGTCCGGACTTATCACTTGGGAAGTTCTCAACTTTTTTGCTAATCCGGATAAAGACGATAAAACCTATATCAAAAAGATAAGAATCCTTACGGAAGTAAAAAAGACAAAGCGGGACGCTGTTTTTAATCTTGTCTTTTATGAAAATACAGAAGGCCATGCCGGCTCCGAAAAACTTAAGAATATTGTGGCCAGCTGCAAGAAAGGAAAGAATATTACGGAAGTCGATTTTTCCGGAAATCCGATTACATTCCCCAAAGAAGGTTTATTCATTGGAGTTGAATGGATTATGAATGAGCAGAATCATTATCTCGATACAATAACGGTTATGCATGCTGACGGTACAAAAGAGAAAAATAAAATAGTAGACCGGATAAATCCTTTCTTTTATGGCTACAAATCTTCCTCGCCAAATACAACCGGAAGAATATCTGGAAACCCTCAGAATAATACAAATTCTGTTTTTAAGTTTGCTAACGCACATAATTTATCTATGGAAATTGAAATTACAAACTAAGTTTGACCGTTAAAATAATTTCTACCAGTTTCGATTCTGTGCCACCAACTGATTTTTAATCATCCATTAACATCATTGGCGTAAAATTCCGTAAATTTGCCCATCAATAATTTTGCGGAAGAATCCGGCATTCCACAATCCCGAATTTAAAGCATTAACACCCTAATTTCTAAATATATGCTATCGAAAATAAATCCTACGCACACAAACAGCTGGAAAGCACTTGACGAACAGTTTGCCAATAACGACTTCGATCTGAGAAGCCTTTTTGAATATAACCCCAATCGTTTTAACGAATTTTCAATCAAAAGACCCAATTTTTTATTTGATTATTCTAAAAACCTGATGGATTCAAAAACAAAAAACCTCCTGCTGAACCTTGCGGAAGAATGTGAGCTTAAAGAAGCTATTTCCAAAATGTTTTCAGGTGACAAAATCAATGAAACAGAAGGAAGAGCGGTGCTTCATACGGCATTGAGGGATTTTTCCGATAAGGAAATTCTGGTAGATGGGGAAAACATAAAACCTCAGATCAAAAGAGTTCTTGATCACATGAAATCTTTTTCTGAAAGCATTATATCAGGATCCCATAAAGGTTTCAGCGGAAAAGAAATTACGGATGTGGTAAACATCGGGATCGGAGGTTCGGATTTAGGTCCGGTAATGGTGGTTTCGGCTTTAAAACATTTTAAAACAAGGTTAAACGTTCATTTTGTTTCCAATGTGGACGGAAACCATATGGCGGAAACCGTAAAAAATTTAAATCCTGAAACGACTTTGTTTATTATCGCTTCCAAAACATTTACGACTCAGGAGACGATGACCAACGCTCATTCGGCAAGAGACTGGTTCTTAAAAGCCGGATCACAGGAGGATGTGGCGAAACATTTCGTGGCTTTATCCACCAATGTTCAGGCGGTGAAGGATTTCGGAATCGCAGAGGAAAACATCTTTGAATTCTGGGACTGGGTTGGCGGAAGATACTCGTTGTGGAGCGCGATCGGTTTAAGCATCGTTCTTGCAGTAGGTTACGAAAATTTCGAGCAGTTATTAAGAGGAGCCTACGATACCGACCAACATTTCCAGACCGCTGATTTCTCAGAAAACATCCCTGTTCTCATGGGGCTTATCGGAATCTGGTACCGTAATTTTTATGCCGCTACAACAGTTGCAATCCTTCCATATTCCCAATATTTAGACAGATTCCCTGCATATTTCCAACAGGGAGATATGGAAAGTAACGGAAAATGTGTTGACAGAAACGGTGAATTTGTAGAATATGAAACCGGACCGATCATCTGGGGAGAACCGGGAACCAACGGGCAGCACGCCTTTTACCAGCTGATCCACCAGGGAACAGAGCTGATTCCTGCCGATTTTATTGCCTACGCCAAGAGCCCGAATAAAGTTTCCGACCACCAGGATAAATTATTGGCCAACTTTTTTGCTCAGACTGAAGCGCTTGCCTTCGGAAAAACAGAGGAAGAAGTAGAAGCCGAACTTAGAGCATCCGGAAAATCCGATGAAGAAATCGAATTCCTGCTCAATTATAAAGTCTTCCACGGAAACACCCCTACCAACTCATTTTTATTCAACGAATTAACTCCTTTCTCATTAGGGCAGTTAATTGCATTATATGAGCATAAGATTTTTGTTCAGGGAGTGATTTGGAATATCTTCAGCTTTGATCAATTCGGAGTAGAATTGGGAAAAGTCTTAGCCAATAAAATCCTGCCGGAACTTGAAAGTAATGAGACGGTTAACTCTCATGACAGTTCGACAAACGGTTTGATCAATTATTATAAATCAAACAAATAAGTATTGCAGATTTTCATTAATTTTGGTTAAAAATAAAAGATATGAGTACCATTACGATACATCTCAAAGATAAAGAAGAGGAAACTTTAATGGAGAATCTTTTAAAAAGAATGAAAATCAGTTTTGAAAAAGAAGATGATGATTTTGAGCTGACGGATGAAATGATCGAAGCAATTGAAACGGCTTTGAAACAGGACAGATCTCAATATGTAGATGGAAAGGAATCACTAAAAAGAATCAGAGAAAAACATGACCTTTGATTTCAGATTTTCTTCTCTGGCTGAGAAAAACATCGAAGATGCAACAGATTATTACGCCCAAATTTCAGTAAAGGTCTTGAAAAACTTTAATAAACAGTTAGACTTTTCTATTAGCAGGATTATTACCAATCCCTATTTTCAAAAAAGGTTTAAATCTGTAAGGGCTTTCCCTGTAAAGAAATTTCCTTATATCATTTTCTACGAAGTAAGTGAAGAAGAAAAAATGATTTACATTCTCTCCGTTTTCTGCACCCATCAGAATCCGGAAAAATATCCATAAAATCTAATAATAAAAGTAATAAGTAAAAATGGCAGAAATTCTTGACGGATTAAAAATATCCAAAGAAATAAAACAGGAAATCAAGGCTGAAGTTGAAAAAATCGTTGCCGGAAAAAGAAGAGCCCCGCATTTGGTAGCCATTCTGGTGGGGAACAACGGAGCGAGTAAAGCCTATGTAAACTCTAAGGTGAAAGACTGTGAGGAAGTAGGATTCCAATCGAGTCTGGTAAAATTTCCAAGCACGGTTTCCGAATCCGAATTATTGGAAAAAATTGACGAACTGAACAAATCGAAGGCAGTGGACGGATTTATCGTTCAGCTTCCTTTGCCGGACCAGATCGATCAGGAAAAGATCATCAATGCCATCGATCCGAGAAAAGATGTAGATGGCTTCCATCCTGAAAATTTCGGAAGAATGGCTTTGGAAATGGACACTTTCCTTCCGGCAACCCCTTTCGGAATTTTAACATTACTGGAAAGATATAACATTGAAACCAAAGGAAAAGACTGCGTTATCATCGGAAGAAGCAAGATCGTAGGAAGGCCGATGAGCATCCTGATGGGAAGAAAAGATTTCCCGGGGAACTCTACTGTTACCTTAACGCACTCTTATACAAAGGACATCGAAGAATATACAAAAAAAGCAGACATCGTGATTACTGCTTTGGGCGACCCTCATTTCCTGAAGGGAGATATGATCAAGGAAGGAGCGGTGATCGTAGACGTAGGCATTACAAGAGTGGACGACGATTCCCCGAAAGGATATTACCTTGCCGGTGACGTCGACTTCGACAGCTGTGCCGCAAAAGCGAGCTGGATTACGCCGGTACCGGGAGGAGTCGGCCCTATGACCAGAGCCATGCTGATGAAAAACACCATCATTGCGTACAAAACTTCGGTCTATAACGACTAAATTTAAAATGAAAATAGAAGAAGATATTTTATTAAAAGAAGGTAAAATGCTCCCGGTGATGGAGCATTTTTACACTCTTCAGGGAGAGGGGGCACATACCGGAAAAGCAGCTTATTTCATCAGACTGGGTGGCTGTGACGTGGGGTGCCACTGGTGCGATGTAAAGGAAAGCTGGGACCCTACCCTTCATCCGCTGATGAATGCAGAGGAAATTGCCGAAACGGCAGCAAAACACTGCAAGACCATTGTTTTAACGGGCGGAGAGCCTTTGATGTGGAATCTTAATATTTTAACATCCCGGCTAAAAGCATTGGGCTGTACCATTCATATTGAAACTTCCGGAGCCTATCCGATGAGCGGGCAGATCGACTGGATCACACTTTCGCCAAAAAAAACAGGGCTTCCGAAAGAGGAAATCTATGCCCGGGCCCACGAGCTTAAAGTAATCGTTTTCAACAATAATGATTTTAAATTTGCCCAGGAGCAGGCGGCCAAAGTATCGGAAAACTGTACGCTGTACCTGCAGAGCGAATGGAGCAAACGGGACGAGATGTATCCTAAGATCACAGATTTTATTCTGGAACATCCCGAATGGAGGGCATCGGTTCAGACCCATAAATATCTCAATATCCCATAATTTTATGTAAATTAGCTTTCGTATCCGTTAATCCCGATAGATGCAGAGAATCCGATATTCCAGATACCTCAAATCAATCATTGTTTTGCTTGACCTTTTGGTTATTGCATCTATTTTCATATTCTTTTTTTTAACAAGAAATCAAAATTTAAAGTACAATCAGGAGACCTGGTACCAGAATTCATTTTCGTTGATACTGCTGTTCTTATTCTGGATACTTTTGAGTGGCAGAACAAGAATTTACAATATTCCGAGAAATCTCACGTATACACTTTTCCTTGAGAGAATCCTGATCCACTTTTTATTATTCATTCTCGGCGTTTTACTGATCGGAAAGGTGAGTTACAATGTATTTTTCAACTCTGATATTTACTGGCTTTCTTTTTATCTTTTCTTTTTTATTTTTCTGGTAAGATCGCTGATATTCTTCGGCATAAAATATATCCGCAGTCTCGGGATCAATCACCGGAATGTCATGTTCCTGCATGAGAACAGCTCTACTGCTGTTTTAAAAAACATACTAAAGGAAAGAAAAGATTACGGTTACAAAATTTTCGAATATGGCCATGATGAAATAAAAATGGATGAGTTAATTGAATTCTGGAAAAAGAACGGAATCCACACTTTATTTATTCCGCTTGAAAACTCTTACACATCAAATACGGAAAAAGAGATTTTTAAGCTTGCAGAAGCCAGCAAGGTACACATCTCTCTGATACCCAGCATTACACAAAGCGACTTTTTCCTGTATGATATGGGATATATTCAGACGCAGCCGGTGCTTAACCGGGGAAAATATCCCCTTGAATTTTATTCCAACTTTTTACTGAAGAGAACCTTTGATATCATATTTTCGGTCATCATTGTATTGGGAATATGCTCGTGGCTGTTTCCCCTTATTGCGATTTTAATCAAAATAACGTCAAAAGGCCCGGTTTTCTTTATTCAGGAACGATACGGATTTCATGAAGAGGTTTTCAGGTGCATCAAATTCCGGACGATGGTCGTAAACGATGAATCTTCAACAAAAACGACTGAAGAGAATGACTCCAGGATTACTCCGCTCGGCAGGTTTCTCAGAAAAACAAGTCTTGATGAAATGCCGCAGTTTATTAATGTTTTAAAAGGTGACATGTCGATCGTCGGGCCCAGGCCGCACATGCTTGCGGTTGATGATTATTACAAACCGAAAATAGGCAGGTACAGCCTCAGAAGCATGGTAAGCCCCGGAATTACGGGACTGGCCCAGGTAAATGGTCTCCGTGGAGACGCCGGAAATGTGGAAGTGGAAATGAATAAAAGAGTACTGGCAGATGCTTTCTACGTACGGAACTGGAGTTTTATGCTGGACCTGGTGATTGTTCTGAAGACCGTTCTCCTGGTTATCGGCGGAGATAAAAATGCAAAATAGCGGTTTTGGTCTACATTATGATATACTAAAAAGAATATTGATCGGAGCCTGTATCTGCTATCAATCTTTAATTAATTAAATAAAAAAAGTCTAATTTAGCAGAATGTTAAAAAAGTTTTTTACAGCAGTAGGAGAATACATCATCCTTCTCGGTAAATCGATCCAGAAGCCACAGAAAATGAGGGTTTTCTGGAAGCTTCTCATGAGAGAGATCAACGATCTGGGGGTGAATTCTTTTGGCCTCGTGATCTTTACGTCTATATTCGTAGGAGCGGTTGTGGCCATTCAGATGTTCAATAATTTTGATGCTTCTTCATTTCCTATTCCTCCCTCATTTGTAGGATATGCTACAAAAGCCGTACTGGTTCTGGAATTTTCCCCTACCATCATCAGCCTCATCCTGGCGGGTAAAGTAGGATCTTATATTGCTTCCAGTATCGGAACCATGAGGGTCTCCGAGCAAATTGACGCACTGGATATTATGGGGGTCAACTCTCCCAATTTTCTTATTTTTCCGAAGATCGTAGCATGCGTGATCTTTAATCCTCTTCTCATCGCAATCAGTATTGTTTTCGGGATTGGCGGAGGCTATGTCGCCGGTATCCTTACCGGAAACTGGACCACCAATGACTATATCGTGGGAATTCAGATGTATATGCCCAATCTCTTTATTTATTATGCCTTTACAAAGACTATTGTTTTTGCATTTATCATTGCCACCGTGCCTTCTTATTTCGGATACAATGTAAAAGGAGGATCACTGGAAGTCGGTAGAGCAAGTACGCAGGCAGTCGTTTGGACGATGGTTTTCATCATCCTTTCGGAATTACTGTTAACCCAATTAATATTAAGCTAATGATTGAGGTAAAAGATCTTAAGAAAAGTTTTGATCAGGTTGAAGTACTTAAAGGAATTTCAACAACTTTTGATAAAGGAAAGGTGAATCTTATTATCGGGCAGAGTGGTTCCGGAAAAACGGTCTTCCTAAAAAGTCTGCTTAATGTTTACCAGCCTACTTCGGGAGAAATTCTTTTTGACGGTAAAGACATCAATGTGATGTCCCGGGAAGAAAAGCAGCATCTCCGTTCCGAGATTGGAACCGTGTTTCAGGGAAGTGCGCTGTTTGACTCTTTAACCGTGGAAGAAAACATTATGTTTCCGCTGGATATGTTTACCAATTTAACGTTCAGGGAGAAGAAACGACGGGTTTTCGAGGTAATCGGAAGGGTACAACTTGATAAAGCTAATAAGAAGTTTCCGTCGGAGATTTCCGGGGGGATGCAGAAACGTGTGGCCATTGCCAGGGCGATTGTAAACAACCCCAAATATCTGTTCTGTGACGAACCAAACTCCGGGCTGGATCCTTACACTTCTAATGTCATCGATGATCTCCTGCTGGAAATCACCAAAGAATACAATACGACGACGATCATCAACACCCATGATATGAATTCCGTAATGACGATTGGTGAGAAAATCGTATACCTGAGATTAGGAATCAAGGAATGGGAAGGCAACAAAGACATTCTGATTACCGCAGGCAATAAAAATCTTATCGATTTCGTTTATTCATCAGAATTATTTAAAGAACTGAGAGAATACTTGCTTGAAAATAACAAGACCATTGATAATACCATTACAAAAATTGAAGACAATGAAAAAGATTCTTAGTATAGCATTAATCGGTTTTTCCATGCTGGCTACTGCACAAATTTCTCTTGCAGGAAAAGCCAATATCATCTTTCCTACAGGATCCCCTTCCTGGCAGAACATCAAAGGAACGGTAAACCAGGCCGTTGAGGGAGAGGGAAAGAACAATGCCGGGTTCAATGTCGGCTTATCATTAAAAGTTGGCTTACCGACATCCTTTTACCTGATGCCGGAATTGTATTATACCAACTTTAAAAATGAGTTTACCGCAGAAAATACCACTTTCGACGTTAAAAGCAGCAGGATTGACGTGCCCATTCTTTTGGGATACAACATTCTGGGAAACACGCTTGGTGTTTTTGTCGGTCCGGTGGCCAGCTATAATTTAGCGAAAGAAGATACCTTTAATGACTTTAAAGAAAATGCGAGGGATAACTTCACTGTCGGCTACCAGTTTGGCGCCCAGGTCGAAATCTCCAAGCTCATTCTGAATGCAAGATATGAAGGTGCGTTCAGTAAAGATTCGAGAAACTTCATCAACAGGGTTTCGGGAGAAGAGATCCGTTATGACAACCGCCCAAACCTCTTTATGGTCGGGGTAGGTTATAAGTTTTAATTTAGATCTAAAAAATAAAACAAATCCTCAGTTCTGTTCACAGCTGAGGATTTTGGTTTCTCATATCGAGCTCGGCTTCACGTCTTGCAATCTCTGCCGCTCTTTTTTCAAGTTCCTCTTTCTCCTGCTGAAGTTTCTGGAATTCTTTTCTTTTCTGTTCCGCTTTGATGGCGCTTCCTTTACTTACGTAGCCTACCATTCCTCCAATGATGAGCCCGATACCGATCCCGCCTAAGATCCCCATAATATGAGGCATCCCTAAATCATTTACCGTAAAATTGTTGGCGGTAAGATAGAATAGAAGTACCGACAAAGCGAGAAGGATAAGACCTGTAATGATTAAATTTTTCATAGGGTTGTGCTTAAATAGTTTAACATTAAAATGGCCTTACCAAATTTAACAAAAATTCAATAAGGCCTTACTCAAGATTAAATTTCTCTGATATTATATTTTTCCGCCGGCAGCTTTATAATATTCTAAAGCTTTAGGCAGGTCTTTATTAATGTCGGCAATTCTCGTTTCAGGATTCGGGTGGGTAGAGAGGAACTCAGGCTGTCGGGCACCTTTTGATGCGGCTTCCATTCTTCCCCAGAAAGGGATGGCTTCCCTCGGATCATATCCTGCCATACCCATCAGGTAAAGCCCCATCTGATCTGCTTCGGACTCCTGGTTTCTGCCATACTTCAAAAGTGCGACCTGGGAACCGATAGGATATACGGCCTCGAATACATTCGCCCACTGTGCGTTGGATATCGTTCCACCCAATATAGCGCCGCCGTACTGTGCCACCATGGCCTGGGAGATTCTCTCATTGCCATGTCCCGCCAGTGCGTGAGATACTTCGTGACCCATTACAACGGCCAGTCCGTTTTCGTTTTTGGTAATCGGGAGAATTCCGGTGTAGACAGCTACTTTTCCGCCGGGCATACACCATGCGTTCAGCTCATTGCTTTGGATCAGGTTAAATTCCCATTTGTAATTGGCAAGATCTCCGGAACGGCCGATCGACTGGTAATATCTTTCAGCGGCAGATTTTATTCTCGATCCTACATTTACCACTCTTTTTGCATCTGTTGTTCCTGTGATTACTTTTGATTTGTTTAATGTTGTTCTGTATTCCTGAGCAGACATCGTCAGGATTTCCGAATTATTGGCCAGCTGCAGAGAAGACCTTCCCGTAATCGGGTTGGTGGTGCAGGCTGACACTGTAAGAGCCATTGCTCCTATTCCTAATAAATGTGTAAATTTCATAGTTCGAGTGTTATTAGTTCATCCTTTACAATTTTTATTCCAAAATAAATTACAGATCTTATATTTGCACATAATTTGATGCTTCATCTATTATATACTAAAGTTATGAAAAAGTTGATTTCAATCATATGCATGTTCGGTTTTCTGATGTTCTTTGAAAACTGTTCTTCACAGACCGGTATGGATCCGCAGGCGGTGAATGCCATGATCAATTCCAGGGATTTCTCATTCCATGCAGAGCGGGCAAACCCTACCAATTACGATGTCATCAACGTGATGACGTCGATGCCGAATGCCCCGGCGACAAGAATCCTTGATCTTACCGGAGGCAATTACAGCATTGACCTGAAGCCCGGCAATCTCGAAGTTACATTGCCATATTTCGGCAGGGTTTTCAATCCTTCGTATGGCGGAAACCCTTCAGACAACAGCTACAGGTTTACCTCCAAAGATTTTACGGTGACCGAAAGCCAGAATAAAAAAGGAAAATGGATCGTAAGAATAAAGCTCAATGACACCCGAAAAGCAGATGAGATCATTATTGAAGTTTCAAAATCGGGAAAGGCTTTTGCCTCTATACGAAGCAACGACAGGCAGCCTATTTCCTATGACGGCTACATTACGAAAAACGAAGAGCCGCAGCTAAAGCCTGAATAAGAGCTACTCTTCAGATAAAAACTTTTCAACGAATAATTTTGCTTCGGTGCTCGGATTGGATACCAGTGCCGAAGCATTTTTTTTGTGCTGAATATAAGCTTCTTCCAAAGCATTATTCTTCTTCATGGCCGAAAGAATATACTCCTGTACCCAGTACTCAAAACGTTTTTCGGCCTGTTGGTTCCTGACTTCAGAGAATCTATGGGTTTTCTTTTTCAGAGAGATGAATTCATTTATTTTATCAAAAACCTCATCGAGGCCTTCATTTTTCAGTGCGGAACCGAGTAATACCGGAACCTTCCAGCCTTTTTCTTTAGGAGGGATAAAATCCAGGGCCCTTTTCAGTTCAAGTCTTGTATTTTTAGCTTTCTGAAAATTGTCCTGATCGACCTTATTGATGAAGATGACGTCTACCATTTCCATGATTCCGCGCTTGATTCCCTGCAGTTCGTCGCCGCCCCCGATAATCTTTAGAAATAAAAAAACATCGGTAATATCGGCTACGAGGACTTCGGATTGCCCTACCCCGACCGTTTCGATTAAAATATAATCATACCCCGCGGCTTCACAGATCATCATGGTTTCAAAGGTGGTATTGGCCACGCCTCCCAGAAATCCGGAACTTGGAGAAGGTCTGATGAAAGCATTTTCTTCTTTGGCCAGCTCTTCCATCCTGGTTTTATCGCCGAGAATACTGCCTTTATTAATGGCCGAGCTGGGGTCGATGGCGAGAACGGCCACCTTCTTTCCGTTCGCAATCGCGAGTCTTCCGAAATTTTCTATAAAAGTAGATTTGCCGGCCCCCGGAACGCCCGTGACACCTACCCTTACGGAATTTCCCGTAAAAGGCATAAGCATCTTCAGCAGTTCTTCTGCCTGCAGGCGGTGTTCGGCCTTTTTACTCTCCACCAGGGTAATGGCTTTTGCAATCAGGCGTTTGTTGCCCGACTGTATCCCACCGATCAGCTCTTCTGTAGAAAATTTCATTGATTCAAAAATAAGGATTAAAGCGCGAACGGTCAATAGACAATGTATTTTGTTCACTTATTTTGTGAATAATCTTATTTAAAAGAGAACTAAATGAAGAATATCTTTTTAATTTAAATTAAATCCTGATGTCTAAATTCCTGACGGATAAAAGCCCTGTTCCTGCCGGCCTGTTTTGTCCCGGAAAAAACGTCCCGAGGTTTTAGATAAAACGTTTCGACGTTTTAGTAAAAAGGTCCCGTCGTTTTAGGAAAAACCTTTCGACGTTTTGGCATATACTGTGAAGCCTTTATCCATAACGGTTTGAGACGAATGAAAAAAGCATTTCCGGGTTATTTCAGACCCCTAATTTTTATTATTTCTAAATTATCCGCGGGATCATTAATAAGAAAGGGAATTTGCTACATTTGTTTTAATCAAATAATGTAAAACATGAAAAAAATAATCGCTGTAGCATCCTTTACTGCTATTCTACTGGCATCTTGTACACCAAAAGCTTCTACGGCAACAGCACCTGCCGCTGCCACTTCCACCGCCGAACAGATCGCCCAGGGAAAAACCATCTTCGAAAACTCCTGCGGAAGATGCCACAAGCTGCCGGACCCCACTTCGCATACAGCCGTTGATTGGGTAGGAATCATGAACAGAATGGCGCCTAAGGCAAAGCTTACCGACGAACAGCATCAGTGGGTGTACGATTATATTGTTTCTGTGAAAAAATAATCACTTCTAAAAATAATAGTATGAAAAAATTGATTTTGGGTATGATCCTGGGTTCTGCATCACTGGTTGTATCATGCGGACCCAAAAGTGTAGCGGTAACAGGACCGAAGTACACCTCATCTGAGCAGCTGGCCCAGGGGAAAACGATTTTTGAAAACTCCTGCAACAAATGCCATAAGCTCCCGGATCCCGCGAAACACGACGATCAGGGATGGCTGAAAACATTAAGCAGAATGGCACCTAAAGCCAAACTGAGTGAAGACCAGCACCAAATGGTCTATGACTATCTGATTTCTGCCAATAAAAAATAATTTTCTCAGAAATATTCTTTAAAACAAAAGAGAGGCTGTCCTGAAAGTTTGGGCAGCCTCTTTTTTACGCCTTAAAATTGAACAAGTAATTTTTATGCTCCGTAGGAGCAACATCTTTGTAGAAGAAAAACAGTAGAATATCGCAAGTACGACGTAGGTGTGCTATGATAAGATAGAACTCCTACGGAGTTCCGGTACAGGATCCTGATATTGATCTACACAGATATTGCTCCGCTGGAGCAAATCCGATGCTGTGCTGTAAAAATCAGATAAAATCGTGGTGATTACATAAGGACTATCCAGACTTTTAGGACACTTTCTTTTTCATTTTGCTTTTCTTCGGCATTTTTGATTTAATGAATTTCTTGCGGTCTTTTACCTGGTCCAGACTGTACTCGGTAAAGCAGTATTTTTCGGCTTCATTCAGAAACCTGATGGCATTGGCGAAACTTCCTCTCTTCTCGGAAAGCAAAGATCTGTGCAGCCATAAGGTCACCTTATCGATTCCTTTGATCTTTAAAGAATAAGCAATCAGCTTATCGGCTTCATGAAGATCTTCATTATCCAAAAGACATTTGATGTAGTATTGCGGTGTATTGAGATTGGTGACATCGCACTGCATGGCTTCTTCAAAATACAGTTTTGCCTTTTCATAGTCATTCAGCATCTCACTGTAGATCCTTCCCATCAGGCACAGGCTGTCTGCATCTTCGGGATCGTAGGATAAAGCGTAGTTCAGTGCTTCAAGACAATCCGGCAAACTATACGGGTAATTGTCTAGGGCCTCGAAATAGTATTTATTTTTAGTTAAGGTCATTTTTGTAATTTTTTAAATCTTTCTTCAGTTGATTTCTTTGTTTTTTAAAAGATTTTTCCTGGTAATTCTTTTTAAAATCAGTTCCTGAAAAGGTACGGACCGGGTTTCCCCGCTGCACCTGCAGGTGGTTGTTCCAGGTGTCCTGCATTCTCTTCTGAAGCTGAATGATGTTCTGCTGCAGTACTTTCTCCTTAAGCCGGGCAACGGAAAGCTTTTTATTTTCCAGCTGCGACCGGGAATCCTGCACGAAGACACTTTGCCCGGTCGGAATATGAGTGGCGCGAACAGCCGTGTTTACTTTATTGACGTTCTGTCCGCCGCTTCCCTGACTTCTGGTCGTTTGAAACTGAATATCTTTTTCATGAAAGCTGATTTTCTCCAGACCTTCGAGTTCAAAAACCCCGATAAACCAGTTGCTTCTTTTGTGCAGTTTCCGGAAAGTGCTCTTCCCGGTCCAGCAGATGCTGCCCAGCCAGCTTTCGAGGAAATCTTTCTGTTCTTTTGATTTTAAAAGAAGCGTGACCGATTTCAGCGTAAGGTTTTCATCCCCGCTTTCCCGGTGGATGATCTCGTAATCGATGTTGTTATCTTTTGCTTCCTCCAGGAAAACCTTCAGGACTTTTGCGACTACCCACTGGCATTCCAAAGGTCCTCTTCCGGAGGTGATTTGTATGATTGTGTCCATTGTTGTTTGATTTGTTGCCAGTTAAAGGTTTTTGGTTGATGGTGCTAAAAATTCAGACAACCATCAACCCAAACCCAATACCATTATTTATCCATCCTCACGATTCTCGGCTGGAAGGTTCCGAGGATATCCACTAATCCGCTTTGTGCGTTCATGACTTCGTTGATGTCTTTGTAGGCCATCGGTGCTTCTTCCGCATTTCCTCCCATCAGGATGACATTTTTAAGTTTCAGTTCTTTCTTGATGTCATTTTGGGTAAAAAGGCTTCTGCATTCACCTCTCGAGTGTGCTCTTCCTGCGCCGTGTGAAGCTGAATTCAACGAATCCGGATTTCCTTTCCCCCGTACGATGAAACCTTTGGCGGTCATGGAGCCGGGAATCATTCCCAGTTCGTTTTCGTTTGCCGGAGTTGCTCCTTTCCTGTGAACGATCACTTCTTTGCCGTTGTGGATTTCTTTCCAGGCGAAATTGTGATGGTTCTCAATTCTCGCTTTTACTCTTCCTCCCACCGCTTTCACCAATCTTCGGTGAATATCGTCGTGACAGGCTGAGGCGTAGTCTCCGGCAAGGTTCATGGCTGTCCAGTATTCTAATCCGAGATGCGTATTCAGGTCGAGCCACGCGAAGTTCTGCGCTTCTTTTGGCAGCGGGCACTGTTCCGTAGCCACTCTCGAATAATACTGGGCGATCTCTGCGCCTAATCCGCGGGAGCCGCTGTGCGAGAGGATTCCGAGATATTTACCTTTCGGAAGGCCGATCTGCCCATCTTCTTCCGTGATCTCCACTTCTCCGAATTCTACGAAATGGTTTCCGCCACCGGAAGTTCCCATCTGCTTAATAGCTTTTCCTTTTAGCCTCCTCAGGATCGGGATCATATCGAAGGTGTCTCTGTCGAAAATTTCATGTTCGACATGAGATTTGTGCGTTTCATACATCCCGAATTTTGTATGCTCGGCCAGCGCTTTTTCATATTTGTCTCTGGCTCCGTCGAGGTATGAAACCGGAGTATCCAGAATACTAAGGCTCATTCTGCATCCGATATCCATGCCGACTCCATAAGGAATGACCGCATTTTCCACGGCGAGCACGCCACCGATCGGAAGTCCGTAACCGCTGTG
>JBMDXW010000271.1:0-12222 GCA_048594965.1 Chryseobacterium sp. | reverse complement strand
TAAAATCACCTTCGGTATAGAATAATACTTCATCGGAATCAATATTCGAGTGGTTATACGGCGCCGGGATGGCCATCGGATGATAGTCGTACATTCTTGCGCAGAACGAACAAACCACGAAATTATGTCCCTCAAAATTCTGGTGTACCGGTGGCGGCTGGTGAATCCTTCCTGTGATCGGCTCAAAATTCTTGATGTTGAATTTATATGGATAAAAATAACCGTCCCAGCCTACGACATCAAAAGGATGCGTGGCATAAATAAAATCGGTGATCTGGTTTTCCTTTTTTACTTTGATTAAAAATTCTCCCTTTTCATCTTTTGGCTCAACGAAAGTCGGAGCAACAATATCTCTTTCACAGAAGGGGGAATGTTCCAGCAGCTGGCCAAACTCATTTCTGTATCTTTTGGGAGTATAAATGGGCGAATGGCTTTCCAAAACGAAGAAAACCGTGTCGTCTGATTTTAATTCTACCTGATAAATCGTTCCACGTGGTATAATTAAATAGTCACCGACAACAAAATCCAGGTTACCGACAAAAGTTTTCAGCGTTCCGATTCCGTTATGAACGAATAAAAGTTCGTCGCATTCGGCATTTTTATAGAAGTAATCTGTTGATTTTCTCGGCTTTGAAAGTCCCATTTTAAGGTCGTTGTTCACCATCAGAAACTTCCGGCTGTCCAGAAAGTCATCTTCAGGGGTTACATTCATACCTTTAAACATTCTTGGCGTTACGTTTTTGTCAACAGCAATTTTAGGCGTGACATCTTTGGCTTCACCGATTGATTTGATCTGGGTAGGGCGGTGAATATGGTACAGCAGCGAAGAAATTCCATGAAAACCTTCCGTTCCGAAAAGCTGTTCATAGTAAAATTTATCTTCAGGAGATTTAAAAATCGTATGTCTTTTTGGGGGAATATTTCCCGACTGATGATATGGCATTTTACTCTTATATGTAGTTTCTCAAATGTAATACTTTTTCATGAATTGAATTTATAACAATATCCCACAATAGTTTTGTTATTAAAAAATAATTGTTAGCTTTGTCTAACAATTTTATTAAATGAAACAAATTGTATTCTTTTCGGTTTTAGTGCCGGCTTTATATTTGTCGCAAAATACTGATACTGTGGAATTAAATCCTCTTTCTGGACGGGATTCGGTGAAAATTGTTCCGCAAACAATCAAAACAAGGAATATTGACGATATTGTAATGACAGGGACCTTAAAGCCTGTAAGCAGATCAAAAAGCCCGGTGGCGGTGGAGATTTACAGTCAGAAATTTTTCCAGAAAAATCCCACGCCGAACATCTTTGAAGCCATTTCAATGATTAATGGAGTAAAACCCCAGCTGAACTGTTCGGTCTGCAATACGGGAGATATTCATATCGACGGATTGGAGGGGCCTTACACCATGGTTCTTATCGACGGGATGCCCATTGTGAGCTCGCTGTCCACGGTGTACGGACTGAGCGGAATTCCGAACAGTCTGGTAGACCGGATCGAGGTGGTAAAAGGCCCTGCTTCTTCTGTGTACGGTTCTGAAGCCATGGGAGGCGTGATTAATATCATTACCAAAAATGCGATGATGGCGCCCAGGCTCAGTGTAGACCTCATGACGACTACCTGGAGTGAGAATAACGTCGATCTCTCAACTAAATTTAATATTGGTAAAAATGCAGCTTCTTTATTAAGCCTTAATTACTTCAGCTTTGAAAAGAAATTTGATGAAAATAATGACAATTTCACAGACGGAGCCCTTCAAAACAGGATCTCCATTTTCAATAAATGGAATTTCAGGCGCAAGGAAAACCGCCAGGCAAGTTTTGCTCTGAGGTATCTCTATGAAGACCGTTTCGGGGGAGAAATGCAGTGGAACAAATCGTTCAGGGGAAGTAATGAAGTGTATGGTGAGAGTATTTATACAAACAGGGTAGAGGCTTTCGGGGTTTACCAGTGGCCAATGAAAGAGAATATCATCACCCAGTTTTCCTACAATTTCCATGATCAGAATTCATTTTACGGAGCGAATCCTTTTATAGCTACACAGAAAGTTATTTTTACACAAACTTATTGGGACCGGAAATTCGGGAATCACGACCTGATGGCAGGAATCGCTTTCAAAAGAACTTTTTATGATGATAATACGCCGGGCACCCTGTCTTCAGACGGTGTTTCCAATGCTCCGATGAAATCACCGGTTTTCGGGATGTTTATCCAGGACCAATGGGAGATCGGGGAGGAAAATACGGTCTTGCTGGGCTACCGTTTCGATTATGACAAAATTCATCATGGCATCCATTCTCCGCGTTTCGCCTGGAAATTTTCTCCTGATCCTTATCACACGTTGCGGTTTAATTTCGGGACGGGTTTCCGGGTGGTGAATTTATTTACCGAAGATCATGCGGCGCTTACCGGTTCCCGCGAAGTAATTATCCTCTCGGACTTAAAACCCGAAAAATCGGTCAACGGGAATGTGAATTATATTTGGAAAATACCTGTAGGAAAGAATCTTTTCGGTATCGATGCGTCCGCTTTTTATACGTATTTCAGTAATAAAATAGTCGGAGATTTTGATACCGACCCTGAGAAGATCATTTATGACAATCTTCGTGGCTACGGCATTTCGAGAGGTGTTTCTCTGAATGTTGATTATAGCTTTAATTTTCCGCTAAGCATCAATTTGGGCGCAACCTATCTCGACGTTTATCAGAAATTTGATGATGAACGGCAAAAATCTCCGCAGCTGCACGCCCCGAAGTGGAGCGGAACATACAGTTTTACCTACCGATTTGCAGGTCATCTGACCTTAGATTTTACAGGACAGTTTTACGGGCCGATGAGGCTGCCGGTCTTACCGGATGACTACCGACCGGAGTATTCTCCTTTTTATATGCTGGCCAATATTCAGGTGTCCAAAAGTTTTAAGTCGGGGTTTGAAATCTATGGCGGGATCAAAAACCTGTTCAATTTTACTCCGAAAGATCCTTTGATGCGTCCTTTCGATCCTTTTGACCGCTATGTAAACGATCCTGTGAGCAATCCGAAGCATTATACTTTTGATACGACTTATGGGTATGCGCCAATGCAGAAAATCAGAGGTTTTCTGGGAATCAAATATATCCTGAAATGAAAAAGTTAATGTTGTTTTTGTGGATCCTGTTGGCGCCGTTTTTCTGTTTTTCCCAGCTCAAAAGAGTCACTTTTCAGGATCTGGAGAGTCTTCAGAAGACAAGCCCGAAACCGGTTATCATTCATTTATATACGGAATGGTGCCTGGTTTGTAAGATTGAGTCTTTTGAATTGAATAAGGATAAAAACCTGATTCGTTTTATAGATGAAAATTTTTATTTTGTGGATTTTGACGCTGAAAAAACGAAAGAAAAAATCCTTTTCCAGAAAAAGGAATTTAGTTATTTACCTAATGGAAATTCCGGAATCCATGAGCTGGCATTGGCTTTATCTAAAAATAAAAACCAGCCCGTGTATCCGTTATGGATCATTTTAGATGAGAATCAAAACCTTGTCGGTTATCACGAAGGATTACTGAAGGCGTCTGAAATGAGGGAGAGACTGAATGAAGTATTAAGGCCGTAAACCTTGAGGGTTCCGGGGATCTTTTGTCAATTGTTTTATTTTGTCCGATATTAATATTGTGGACGACAGATTAGCCCCGATTGCCGCGGCATCCTTTTTTTGGAATGGGCAAAAGCCGGGCAAAAAAAGATACAGCAGAAAGCGGGAAAAAGCTCCTGAAAAAATTCTGGCGGAAAATTTATTTTAAAAGGACCGCGATAATTCCCAAGATTGCAGGTAATGCCTGCACAAAAAATATTTTCTTCGTTGCTGAAGCAGCTCCGTAAATTCCTGCTACTGCGACACAGCCAAGGAAAAACAATGCGACGTTGGTCTGCCATTTCGGGTCTTCAATGAGGAAAGACCAGAACAGTCCCGCTGCCAGAAAACCGTTGTAAAGTCCCTGGTTTGCGGCCAGTCCTTTGGTGGGCTTAAACATTTCCGGAGGTAAGGCTGCTTTAAACACTTCTTTTCCCTTGGTTTCCCAGGCAAACATTTCCATCCAGAGGATATAAAGGTGCTCGACGGCGACGGCTGCTATTAAAATTTTGGCTACGATTTCCATGATCTCTTGTTTTGTCATTGTAAAACTAAAAAAATAAAGTTAAGTTTGGCTACAGAATTTTTATCAATGGAAACTTTTAAGCAGCATCTGGACAAATTTATTACCCTGAGTGATGAAGAGTTGGATTCCGTCATTTCTTATTTTCAGGTAATGGATGTGAAGAAAAAACAGAACCTGATGGATGAAGGTGAGATCTGCAGATCCATTTTTTTTGTGGTAAAAGGCTGCCTCCGGAAGTTTTTCATCAATGAGAAGGGGATTGAGCAGACCACGGAATTTGCGATTGAAAACTGGTGGATCACCGATACCTTTGCTTATGAAAGACAGATGAAATCGAGTTTCTGCATCCAGGCGGTAGAGAAGTCGACGGTGCTTAGAATTGATTTTTATGCGCAGGAAAAATTACTGGAAAACCATCCGGTGATGGAACGGTATTTCCGAATGATCTACCAGAGGGCCTATGCGGCGGCGGAAAGAAGAATACGTTACCTGTATGAGTTTTCCAGGGAAGAGCTGTACGTGCATTTCAGCACACAGTATCCGTGGTTTATCCAGAGGATTCCTCAGTATCTGATTGCTTCGTTCTTAGGCTTTACTCCGGAATATTTAAGCGAAATCAGGGCGAAATTTCGTTCTTAAACCAGTTTAAGATTTTTACGGACGTTAAGCCGGAACTTTGTCTCAGAAATTTAAAACAAAATATTATGAGCGCAAGATTTGACATGGCAACGACGCATGTTGCCGCTTACAAAGCAGGTATCGGAATGGAAGCATCGCTTCAGAACAGTTTTTTAACGCCTATCCAGAGGGAATTAATTAAAATCAGAGCTTCACAGATCAACGGATGTGCATTTTGCATCAATATGCATACGAAAGATGCCATCAAATATGGTGAAACACCGCAGAGGATTTTTTTACTGAATGCGTGGAGAGAGGCTAGAGAATTGTATACGGAGGAAGAACAGATTATTCTGGAAATCACCGAAGAAATCACTTTAATTACGGAAAAAGGACTTACAGAAGAAACGTACGCGAAGGCAAAAAAACTTTTTGATGATCGTCAGATGGCTGATATTATTATGGCGGCCATCGTCATTAATATGTGGAACAGAATGGGAATTTCTACCCACATGGCTATCGGTAAGTAAAATATAAAAAAAGAGCTTTTCTGCGGTAGAAAAGCTCTTTTTTTATTTCGGACAATTGAGCTGCAGGACATTGGCATTCAAAGGCTGCTCTATTTTTCTTTCAAATTTTTTGTCATTCACGGTGACATAGATTTCCATAGACCCGGTTCCGACATGCATGGATAAAATATGCCCTCCGTATGCATTAAATTTTTCATCGGTTGCAACGCCGTGTACATGGATGGAAGGCCCTTCATTGTTCCAGGCGATGGATCCGGTAAGGCTTCCCATTTCAACTTTTGTGAAGGTTTTAGGGTTGAATTTCTTTACGTCAAAATCGTAGAAGCCAAAAGTGACGTCAGCAGCAAATCCGATTCCTGTAAAGCTGGCAGAAGGAATATTTTCTCTTTTTGCCAGATCTTCAAGGTGAGAAAGCACATCATCTCCCTGCCGCAGTACCATCAGGTAACCCGATGGAGTTTTAATATACCGGCATGGCTGTTTTTGCTGGGCAGATAAATTATTCATGGAAATCAATATTAATAAAAGTATAATCCATTTGAGGTTCTTCATGATTACTATATTTAATTTAGACATGAAATTTTCGCACCAAACACGGTATTGCCAGGATCAGATCATTTCGGTAAGGTAAATTTGCGGCTTTTCCTGGAGTTTTTCGTCAATCAAAGCTCCGAAAGCCTTGATGTATGGCTGGCTGTTGTGTTCCGCCAGGCCTTCTTCAGTTTTCCAGATCTCATAAAAAACAAATAGATTCTTATCTTCAAGTCCCTGATGAAGGGTATACAGTTCATTCGCTTCCTCCTGTACCGTTTGTTTGACCATATTCTCAAGCACTTCCAGAACTTCGGATCTGTATTCTTCTTTTGCTTTAATTACTGCTGTAAGATAAATTTTCATTAGACAAATTCAGGTTTTAATTCTTTTTCAAATACTTTTACGAGATGTTCCCGGTATCTTTTCATATCGCGCTCGACATCAGCGTTCTTTTCAACATCATGAAAGTGAAAGCTTTCCATCTTTTCGAGGGAAACAAACGCATTCATCCGGTGAAAGCCGAACAACGGTCCATGGTCTACACTGGTTTCATTGAAAAATTCCCCAGGTAGTGTGAAAGCAGTTTCAGGAGCGTTCCAGCTTGTGGTTAGCATGTATTTTCTTCCGCCCAGCATTCCGCCGGTTCCGTAATTGATTTTCGGATTTTCGGAGGTTCTTCCGTCGCTCATGTAAATCCCTTTGGCGTGGCCAGCTGTAAAAACTTCATCAATATATCTTTTAAATCCGTTCGGAAGCTGGAACCACCAGATCGGCGTATGATAGATAATATAATCTGCCCAGACAAATTTTTTTACTTCTTCATCTTTGTCATATCCTTCGCTGATATTCGTGATTTGAACTTCCAGATTTTTGAAATCTTTCAAAACCTGAAGCGTGTTTTCTGCAATAGTGGCATTGTACTTTCCACCTGAGTGACCGAAATTTTGTCCGCCATTAATGACAAGGACTTTTTTAATTTTCATAAGATTGAATTTTTATTGGGGCAAAGTTAAATTAGGATTTGGTATAAGAAAAATAATAAAAATTATAACTAATTATCATTTAAATAATAATAATTATATTTAATTGGTAATCAATGTTTTATTTAATAAATAGACGAGATTTATTGCTGTTATCGACGTTTAAAATATCATCATTGTAATTATTTAGGTAGATTTGCATCATAAAAGTAATACCTATGGTCAATTTAGAATGGTACAGAACTTTTAAAGCCATCTACAAAACGGGAACGCTGACTGAAGCTGCAGATACGTTATTTATTTCCCAGCCGGGGGTGAGTCTGCATCTCAGTTCGCTGGAAGCGTATGTTGGTTATAAGTTATTTGACCGGACAGGACGAAGAATGATTCCTACCGAACGGGGAAAAGTGTTGTTCAATGCGATCTCTGAACCGCTGTCGAAACTGGAGGAAGCTGAAAAGAATTTCCAGAAATCTACTGAAAAACTGACGCCAACGATCAGTGTCGGCATGTGTTTTGAAACTTTTCAGACAACTCTTGAGCAATATGTTTCCGGTTTGCCTTTCAATCTGATCATCAGTTTCGGAGAATACCGCGAAATGCTGGATCAATTGGACAAGGGAATTTTAGATTTAATCATTACTCCTAAAAAAGGAACCTCCGCGAACATCGAACATGAGGCATTTTCTTCAGAACAGATTATTTTGGTTGGAGGCAAAGATGTTGACCTCAGCGAATTTGAAAGCATCTCGGCCAAGGGTCCCGAATATGTGGAAGAATGGCTGAAAAACGAAAAGTGGTACGGAACGGCCGGAGATATGGAACATCTTTTCCAGTTCTGGATCCTGAATTTCGGACATAAGCCCAATTTTCGCCCGAATTATATTGTTCCTAATCTGAACTCGATTGTCAGATGCCTGAAAAGTGGTACTGGATTGGCGGTTGTTCCCGATTTCCTCTGTAAAAATGAAATTGAAAACGGGGAGATACAATTAATATGGGAAGGAGAGAAAGAACTGAAAAATACACTGTATTTCGGCTGCCGGAAGAAAACGAATTATCACAATGAAATCAGTCACATCAAAGGATTGTTCAGACAAGTGATGGGTAAAGAAGTTTAAATTTAACTAAAAATAAATAAATATACTTAACAATTATGCAAAAGAAAACATACACAGGACAGCCTGTTATTACACTGAACAACGGGGTCGATATTCCTGCTTTAGGTTTCGGAGTCTGGCAGATGGATGATTTAAAACAATGCGAAGATGCCGTTAAAAAAGCCATTGAAACAGGTTACCGGATGATCGATACGGCCGCCATTTACCAGAATGAAACGGCAGTTGGAAATGCCATCAGAAACAGCGAAATCGACAGGGAGCAATTGTTTGTCACCTCTAAACTCTGGGTTCAGGATACTTCATACGAAAAAGCAAAGGCTGCTTTCGGGAGGACTTTAGACCGTTTGCAGCTGGATTATCTCGATATGTATCTTATTCACTGGCCATATTCCGATTTTACGGGAGCATGGAAAGCCATGGAAGAATTGTATGAAGAAGGCAAAATAAAAGCGATCGGCGTTTGTAATTTTCCAGTAGAAAAAATGGAGGAATTAAAGGCAAATTCAAAAGTAATGCCCGTCATTAATCAGATCGAGCTCCACCCGATTTTTCAACAGAAAGAGCTTCAGAAATACAACAGGGAAAACAATATTGTGACGCAGCCGTGGAGTCCGCTCGGAAACGGAAACGCAGGTTTATTAGACAACAGCCAGTTAAAAGCGATCGGTGAAAAGTACGGAAAGACTGTTGCCCAGGTTATTTTAAGATGGCACCTTCAGGAAGGTTTCTGTGTGATTCCTAAATCGGTAACTCCTTCAAGGATTGAAGAGAATTTCAACGTTTTTGACTTTGAATTAACGGAAGAGGAAATGAATGCCGTGCGATCCCTCGACACCGGAAAGAGGTTGTTTTTCGACCCTCAAGATCCGTCATGGGAAGAGAAAATGCTGAATGCGGTTGCCGATATTTAAGCTGGATTCCGCTTTGAATTAAAATAAGCATCACGAATTCACTATATTTGCACTTATCAGAAGTATCGCAAATAATCATGAATAAAATAATCTTATCGGTTGTCCTCTTATCTCTCATTTCATGCAGCGGGAATGATGAGGATCAGAACTCGGGCAATAAAGCCTCCATTATAGGAAAATGGTATATCGAGAAGGCTGAGATCTACCGTTCCTCAAATCAGCAGATCCAGACCTCTTTCTCAACGGAATGCGAGAAAACGGGCACTCACGAATTTACGACATCCCATATTATTTCCATTTCTTTTGCCCAAAGCAATGGCGGATGCGTAAAGACAGATGCTGTCACCAGGAAATACACCTACGATAAAGGAAACGGTAAATTCTGGTTTGAAGGAGAGGAGGATGAGCCTTATTTCGTAACCAAGCTGAGCCAGACCGATATGGCTGTAGAAGACCGGACTCAGGATCTTGATGGTGACGGTACAAGAGATGTCCTGAGACGTTTTTATAAAAGAATCAATTAAACAAAAAACTCCTTTCGGGTAGGAAAGGAGTTTTTATTTGATATCAGTTTTGTTATTTAGTAAGATCAAGACCGCCAAAATTACCCGAGCTCATCATCAGGTAAACTCCATCGGTTTTATCGAGCATCTCCCAATAGGCATGGAGATCCTGCGCATTGGTGAAGACCTTTAAATTTTCATTTTTAAACATTGCCCTGATGAGATCCGGAGAGATCGGTTCCATTCTTTTGATCTTTAATGCATCTTCCGAATAGAAAACGACAGCCTCATTCAGTCCGTCCATAGCATGGTCATACTGTTCCAGAAATACCGGATTAAGGCTGGAATACGTATGAAGTTCCAGAAAGCCGTAGGTTTTTTTATCTTTAAACTGTTCAGCGAATGCTTTTACAGCAGCTTTTACTTTACTTGGCGCGTGGGCAAAATCTTTATAAAGTATTCCGCGGTCTTCTCTTTCTACCTTCTCAAGACGTTTGGAAGCTCCTTTGAAACTCATAATGGCCTCATAAAAATCTTCATCCATAATGCCCAAATGGTGGCAGATATGTCTTGCTCCCTCAAGATTGAGCAGGTTGTGAGCACCAAATACCGATAGCGGAATATCACCCATTTCAGTCTTCAGGTGTACCGTTCCGTTTGTAATATCATATTCCGGCGTTTTATAAGGGATTTTTCTGAAATAATTTTCGGCATTTTCCACGACTTTTACCACTTCAGCGTCTTCTTCGTTATATACGAGAATTCCTCCCGGCGTTATGCTTGAGACAAATTTTCTGAACTGCTCCACATAATCATCAAATGTTTTAAAAACATTAATATGATCCCAGGCAATGCCGCTCAGCAAAGCAATATTCGGCTGGTAAAGTAAAAATTTTGACCGGAGATCAATGGGAGACGAGAGGTATTCATCACCTTCCAGTACCATAAAATCGTTGTCCTGGGTCAGTTTTACCATACAGTCGAAGCCTTCAAGCTGCGCACCTACCATGTAATCCACCTCTTTCCGGTGAAAATTCAGGACATGAAGAATCATGGAAGTAATCGTCGTTTTCCCGTGCGAACCGGCAATGACCACTCTGGTTTTATTTTTTGACTGTTCGTATAAAAACTCAGGGTAAGAGTATATTTTTAAACCTAATTCTTTAGCTCTGGCCAGTTCAGGATTATCCTGGTGAGCGTGCATGCCAAGAATGACGGCATCAAGGCCAGACGTTATTTTTTCAGGAAACCAGCCGAGTTCTGCAGGAAGGATTCCTTTCTTTTCAAGCCTTGATCTTGAGGGTTCGAAAATAGCATCATCCGAACCGGTAACCTGATATCCTTTATCTTTTAATGCAATTGCAAGATTGTGCATGGCACTTCCGCCGATCGCGATGAAATGGGTTCTCAATTTATATTACTGTTTTTTTACATTAGTATTGATGATCTCCTGGAAAGCATTGGTAACGTTAGTCCATTGGCTTCTGTATTTCGGCATGATCCCGCTGGCATCCGTTTTACTTCCCGAATTTTTTCCCTGCCTGATATTGATGGAAGTCGATATGAAATCGTAGATTTTCTTGTGGTCTTCCTCTATTCTTCTGAAATTGTTTTCTGAAATGATGTTTTCCAGTTTCTTTAAATCTTCGTATGAGACTTTGAAATTCTGTTTAATCTTTTTTCCCTGGCCTTCAAAAGAATAGTGGGCATCAGTTCCTTTGATCAGGAGATTTTCATAGATCGGTGCCAGGCCTCCGCTTTTGGAATAGCTGATATCGAAATCCGAATATATCTTTTTTTGGCTGTTACATGATACTAATACTATGATGGCGAATAAGATTCCTAATATTCTTTTCATAATTTTCTACTTTAGTTACCCGAATCTTTTTGTTCCGATTTTTTAGCTTTTAATTCTTCGTCATAATGGTGCAGCACGTTAAAATCCTCAGTCTGTTCAATCGCAGTCATGATTTTATGCAAGATTTCGTGAGCATTTTCTTTGTCGTAATCAATATCGAGCGGCGGTTTGAATTCCATGGTCGGTTTTACGCCGGTCACTTTTACTCGTAGTCCCTTTTTATCAAAAGCCCTGCGGAAACCGTTTATTTTTATCGGGATCACAATCGGCCGCTGGTTTTTTACAAGCTTTGCGGTTCCCCTTCTTCCCTGGGCAAAGGCCGACGTTGTTCCCTGCGGAAATGTAGCCACCCAGCCATTATCCAGCGCCTTCATGATATTGTCTACTTCACTCATGTCGACCATTCGGTTTACATTTTTTCCTTCGGCCCTCCAGGTACGCTTTACTGTAACGGCACCGGCGATTTTGAATATTTTAGGCAGAATGCCTTTATTCATCGTTTCTTCCGCAGCTACATAATAGAAGTCGATTTTTGGATTCAGCAGATAAATCGGGTTTTTTATCGTATTCAGGTACCCGTTGTTCACAGAGCAGAATGCGTGGTACATCGCAGCAACATCTGCAAAATACGTCTGGTGATTAGACACAAACAAAACATTGGAATCCGGAAGATCCACAAGATGCTCGGTACCCGTGATTTTCAGTTTGTTAAAGCCATTGAATCTACGGTAAGACACAATTCCCAGTATAAAAATGATTATCCTTTTTAAAAAATAAGGAGTTCCGAACGCGTCGGTGAAAATATTTTTCTTCGCCATCTTCAATTAAACACAGTGGTGCAAAGTTACATTTTTTTCAGCAACTGACTGAATTCACTTAATATCATTGCTGTTGCGCCCCAGATAATATATCCGTTGAAATTGATCACAGGCACTTCTTTTCCCCCTGCAGTCGGCAGCGACATGATTTCAGGTTCGTCGGGAAGATTTAAAAAACAGGTAATCGGAAATTCGATCACTTCCACC
>JBMDXW010000270.1:0-11438 GCA_048594965.1 Chryseobacterium sp. | reverse complement strand
CAGGCTACATTGGCAAGAAAAGAGATGGAAACTTTAAAAGAGGATAACGAAAGAATCATTCGTGAGGCTAAAATCGAAAGAGATGCCATCCTTAAAGAAGCGAGAGAAATCAGAGATAAAATCGTAGGTGAAGCTAAAGATGTTGCTAAATCTGAAGGTGATAAAATGATCGAAGCTGCTAAACAAACCATCAATGCTGAGAAAAATGCTGCTATGGCAGACATCAAATCTCAGATCGGTACATTATCAGTAAACATCGCAGAATCGATCCTTCAGCAGAAACTGGACAACAGCGAAGCTCAAAACGAATTAGTTCAGAATTATTTAAACAAATCAAACCTTAACTAAGAATGCTTACATCTAAAGTAGCTAAAAGATACGCACAGGGTTTACTTGATTTCACCAATGAATCAGGTCAGACAGCTACCGTATTTTCTGAGATGAAAGATGTGGTAAAGTTAATGTCTGAATCTGTAGATTTAAACAAATTCTTTCTTACGCCGTACATCGATTCTAAAAAGAAAGTAGAGGTAGCGAATGAAATTTTTAAGAGCTTATCCGTTTCTTCAAAAAATCTGATTACCCTGGTAATTAAACACGGAAGAGAAAACCAGCTTAAAAATATTGCACAGGAATTCATCAATAAAGTTGAGGATATCAATGGTGTACAACGGGTAACGCTTACGACGGCCACTCAGCTTTCAAAGGAGAATATCGATCAGATTCTAAAGTCTACCAACCTGGTTAGTACGGACTCTAATTTTGATCTGGAGGTAAATGTTAAGCCTGAAATTTTAGGCGGTTACATCCTTAGAGTAGGCGATCAGCAGGTAGATGCATCTGTGAAGTCTAAACTTAATAAAGTGAAAAAAGATTTTCAATTAAATTAAAGAAAAAACAACCATACAATGGCAGAAATAAATCCGGCAGAAGTATCTGCGATCTTAAAACAGCAATTGGCCAACTTCGATACTCAATCAAACGTTGAGGAAGTAGGTACAGTTTTAACCATCGGTGATGGTATTGCTCGTGTATACGGGTTAGAAAACGTACAATACGGAGAGTTGGTGAAATTTTCTAGTGATGTAGAAGGTATTGTACTGAACCTTGAAGAAGACAACGTTGGGGTTGCTCTACTTGGTGAAAGTAAATTAGTAAAAGAAGGAGATACCGTAAGAAGAACAAACAGAATCTCTTCTATCAAAGTAGGAGAAGGGATGTTAGGAAGAGTAGTGGATACTCTTGGTAACCCTATCGATGGTAAAGGTCCTATTTCTGGGGATTTATACGAAATGCCATTGGAAAGAAAAGCTCCCGGAGTTATCTACAGACAGCCGGTAACTGAGCCTTTACAGTCAGGTATTGTTGCAATCGACTCTATGATCCCTGTAGGAAGAGGACAGAGAGAGCTTATCATCGGTGACAGGCAGACCGGTAAAACCACTGTTGCGATCGATACGATTATCAACCAAAAAGAATTTTTTGATGCAGGGAAACCTGTATATTGTATATATGTTGCTATCGGACAAAAAGCGTCTACTGTAGCACAAATCGTTAAAACATTATCAGATAAAGGAGCTTTAGCTTATACAGTAATCGTTGCTGCTAATGCATCTGATCCGGTTCCGATGCAGGTGTATTCTGCAATGGCAGGAGCTGCGATCGGTGAGTTCTTCAGAGACACGGGTAGACCGGCATTGATCGTTTATGATGATTTATCTAAACAAGCGGTTGCTTACCGTGAGCTTTCTCTTCTATTGAGAAGACCACCGGGCCGTGAAGCTTATCCTGGGGACGTTTTCTACCTTCACTCAAGATTATTGGAAAGAGCGGCAAAAGTGATCGCTGATGACAACATCGCAAGCCAGATGAACGATTTACCTGAGTCTTTAAGACCAATCGTAAAAGGTGGAGGTTCATTGACAGCACTTCCAATCATTGAAACCCAGGCAGGTGACGTTTCTGCGTATATCCCAACCAACGTAATCTCGATTACAGACGGGCAGATTTTCCTAGAGTCTGATCTATTCAACTCAGGGGTTCGTCCTGCGATCAACGTAGGGATCTCTGTATCAAGGGTAGGAGGTAACGCTCAGATCAAATCAATGAAAAAAGTATCTGGTACCCTAAAATTAGACCAGGCACAATATAAAGAATTGGAAGCGTTTGCTAAGTTCGGTTCTGACCTTGATGCAGCTACATTAGCCGTAATCTCTAAAGGGGAAAGAAACGTGGAAATCCTTAAGCAGCCGGTAAACTCTCCGCTTCCGGTAGACAGCCAGGTAGCCATGATCTACGCAGGAACAGAGAATTTATTGAGAAACGTTCCTATCAGAAAAGTAAAAGAATTCCAGATCGAGTATATCGAGTTCCTTAGATCTAAGCATCCTGATACAATGGCTGCCATCAAAGCAGGGAAAATCGATGATTCCATCACCAGCGTTCTTAAGCAGGCAGCTAATGATTTAGCTTCTAAATATAACTAAAAATTCAATGTTTAAGGTTTAGAATTCAAAGTTTTAAACCTTAAACTTTAGACCTTAAACCTTGAACCAAAATAATGGCAAACTTAAAAGAAATACGAGGCAGAATTTCATCTATATCTTCTACGATGCAGATTACAAGTGCTATGAAAATGGTTTCCGCGGCGAAACTGAAAAAAGCGCAGGATGCCATCGTGATGCTAAGACCTTATTCTGAAAAATTACAGGAGCTTATCCAGAATGTAAATTCCAGCTCAGATCCTGATCAGATTTCTGTTTATGCTCAGAAAAGAGAAGTGAAAAGAGTCCTTTTCATCGCTGTTACTTCAAACAGGGGTCTTGCGGGAGCTTTTAACTCTTCTATCGTGAAAGAGCTTAATGCTCAGTTTCAGAATAATTCTCAGTACGAAATCGAAGTTCTACCTGTTGGTAAAAAAGCTTTTGATGCTGTAAGAAGAAATCGTACGGTCTTTTCCAATGCAAGTTCCGTATACGACAATCTGAACTTTGATGCTGTTGCAAATGTTGCGGAAGGAGTAATGACGAGTTTTAAGGAAGGTAAATTTGACGAAGTATATTTAATCTACAATAAATTTATCAACGCTGCTACCCAGGAAGTGACCACTGAGCAGCTTCTGCCGATCTCTATGCCTGAAACTACAGAGCCGCAGGTAGAAACGGATTATATTTTCGAACCGAACAGAACGGAAATTTTAGATAATCTGATTCCTAAATCTATCAAAACTCAGGTTTTCAAAGCAATCCTGGATTCGGTAGCATCTGAACACGGAGCGAGAATGACTGCGATGCATAAAGCTACAGATAACGCTCAGGCTTTGAAGAATGATCTGGTAATCTTCTACAACAAAGCAAGACAGGCTGCTATTACAAACGAAATTTTAGAGATTGTTTCAGGAGCGGAAGCCTTGAAAAATTCTTAAAAAAGATATTTAATAAAACAAATTATAAAGCATCGTATACCACGATGCTTTTTTTCTTATTTTTATTTTGTATATATTTGTACCCAATAAATTATATACAACTTCTAAATGGACTCGGACATAGTCAGGCTTTTGCTGGCCGTATTACTTGTTTTACTTAATGGCTTCTTTGTAGCCGCAGAATTTTCAATCGTTAAAGTTCGTTATTCACAAATCCAATTGAAAGCCGCAGAAGGAAACTCTATGGCAAAACAGGCAGAGCACATCATCAAGCATCTTGATGAATATCTTTCTGCTACACAGCTTGGTATCACATTGGCCTCTCTTGCCCTGGGTTGGGTAGGAGAAAGTGCCTTGCATCATATTGTGGAGAATATTTTCAATTCTCTGAATGTCACCCTTACTGATACAACAATTACTTCCATATCAGTAATTACCAGTTTCGTTCTGATCACCATCATGCACATCGTTTTCGGTGAGCTGATTCCTAAATCAATTGCCATCAGGAAATCGGAAGCAACAACCATGGCTACTGCAATCCCGTTAAGGGTTTTCTATACGGTATTCAAGCCTTTTATATGGTTGATGAACCTCATGTCAAATACTTTTTTAAGGCTGGTTAAGATTCATCCGGCGTCGGAACACGAAATCCACTCTACGGAAGAACTTCAGCTGTTGGTAAAACAAAGCGCAGACAGTGGTGAAATTGAAGAGGAGAACTACGAAATCATCAAAAATGCTTTTGATTTCACGGATCATTCTGCTAAACAGATCATGGTGCCTCGTCAGAATATCACTTCGATTGATTTTGAAGAAGATGTGAACGAAATCATTAATAAAATAATGGACAGCGGATATTCCAGGATTCCGGTTTATATGGACTCTATTGATAACATCATCGGAATCCTGTATACCAAAGAAATCATCAGGGAATTCGTTAAAAGAAAAGGCGAACTGAACCATGAAGATCTGAAAGAACTGATGAGAGACGCCTTCTTTGTGGTAGGAAGCAAAAAGATTTCGGATCTACTGAAGATTTTCCAACAGAAGAAGCAGCATTTGGCTATTGTTATCGATGAATTCGGTGGAACGGAGGGAATCATTACCCTGGAAGATATTCTTGAAGAACTGGTAGGGGAAATTCAGGATGAAGAGGATGACGAAGAGAAAATCGTTGATAAAATTGCTGAAAATACATTCTGGGTACAGGCAACACAGCCTTTGGATGAAATCAATGAGTTTCTTCCGAAGAAATTACCGCTTTCCGAGGAAAGCGAATACAATACCCTTGCCGGGTTCATTTTGCATGCCCTGGAAGATATTCCGGAAGAAAATCAGGAGTTCCAGCTTGAAAATTATCATTTTAAAATCCTGAAGATGAATAATAAAAGCGTCGAATTGGTTGAACTTTTATATGATGAGCCGAACAATATAAATGATCTGGCAGAAAAAATAGGGGAGGTTTAATTTTAAACGAAACAGAATGATTTTTAATAACGCTATTAAAGATTACGACGATCCGAAACGTAAGTATGAAGAAGATGTTCTGGTACTGGAAGATACGGATGAAGTCTATAAATTGGTTTTGCATAATGATGATGTTCACACCTTTGATTATGTGATCGATTGTCTTATAGAAATTTGCAGACATACTCTCGAACAGGCTGAACAATGTACGATCCTGGTGCATTTTAAAGGGAAATGTACCGTGAAGACAGGATCCATGGATCTGCTCAAACCCATGCATGAAAAATTGCTTTCCAGGGAACTGACAAGCGAAATCGTATAACAACTCCGGAATGTACCGGAGTTTTTTTATGGAATACTTCGAAGTTTTTCCAATATTAATGGAATTTTAGCAAAAAATGGTATATTGCTGCTTAGATTATTAAATATTATAAATGGGATTAAAAATCAATACTTTTCTTTTAGGTTACCTGCTGTCTTACTCAGCCTTATCAGGGCAACAATCCTCATGGGAAGCCTCTGCCAGAAAATGGATTTCTGAAAATTCAAGAAATATAGGTCTTAAAGACTTCGGCGATTTAAAGTTAAATTTTGTAAGAAAAGGAAGCGCAGGAGAAACGCTTCGCTTCCAGCAAATGGTCGGAAATATACCGGTTCTTCGTTCGGAAGTTGTTTTGCATTTTAACAGAGAGGGTAAAATTACTTATTCTTCTACAGAAAGTCTGAAGAAAAGTTTAATGCAAATTGATACAAATCCAACATTCAAAGCAGAGGATGCATTAAGAAAAGCACACATCGTGTCTCATTCAAAAGGGAATATTACGTTTGAAGAAACAAAGCTTTTTGTGTATGTTACAGATCAGGGAGAAACAAAACTTGTATACCGTGTTTTAACGAATTCGTACGAAAATCCCGGCAGTTGGGAGACTATTGTTGATGCAAAAACAGGCGAAGTGATCCAGGTAAAAGATATTGCTTTCCGGCATAGGGACGAAGAGGAACCGTCACCGTATAATAACCGGAAGGAGATAAAGAAAAATATTCTAGTAACGGGTTCTGCTTATATTTTTGAACCGGATCCGCTTTCTAAAATGCACGTCGCATACGGCGGACAGTATGTGGATGGAAATGATGCGACGAATGCAAGCTTAGATGCTGCAAGAACGCTGGTTACGATTCCTGAACTGGAACTTACCGGCGGAATCTATAAGCTGAAAGGCTCTTACGTTGAAATCAAGGAGCTTGAATCTCCGAACAAAGGATTATTTACCCAAACCAGCAATCAGTTCCTGTTCAACAGAAACCAGGATGGTTTTGAAGCAGCCAATGCCTACTGGCATTTAGACAATAATCTGCGCTATATCAATCTCACTCTGGGAATTCCTTGTATTCCAAGTGCCAACAACGGAATTCTCGCGTTTGATCCTCACGGAGAAAATGGTGCCGACAATTCACATTATGATCCTAACAGCCAGGTTTTGGTCTTTGGTGAAGGTGGTGTGGACGATGCAGAAGATGCCGATGTGGTGCTACACGAACTCGGCCACGGAATTCACGACTGGCTTACCAATGGCAACCTCTCGCAGGTTAACGGATTAAGCGAAGGTTCCGGAGATTACTGGGCACAGTCGTACAGCAGAAGCCTGAATCAGTGGCAGTCTGGTGAAGCTGCCTATAACTGGATGTTCAGTTGGGACGGGCATAATCCCTTCTGGGCGGGTAGAGTAACCAATTATAGCGCGATTTATCCGGGACAGCTGACCGGATCTATACATACCGACGGACAGATCTGGGCGTCCGCACTCATGAGAATTTATAATGCTATCGGAAAACAAAAAACGGACAGGGCATTTCTTGAGGGATTAAGCATGACGGGCTCCAATACCAATCAGCAAAACGCGGCTGTTGCAGTAAGACAGGCGGCGATTGATATGCTGGGCACTTTTGGGTTTACGTGTACTGATATAGCACAAATGACAGCAGAATTTACGGCAGCAGGCTATACCATGCCAGCCTATAATTGCCAATTGAGTACAAGCGAGATAGATAAAAAAGAAACGATCGCGGTGTATCCAAATCCCGTTTCAGATCTGTTAAATGTTTCTTTAAAATTAAACAAAGAAGAAAGTGTGGAAATATACAATATGGAAGGACGTAAAGTAATGGAAACAACCATTGCTAACGGAAGAAATGCCATCAATGTCTCTCATTTGACGGTCGGAGACTATATTTTAAAAATAAAAGGATTGGAAATATCCACGAAATTTATAAAAAAATAAGAATCAGATCCGGTGTTTTAAATACCGGATTTTCTTTTACAGAATTTTAGACCGGCATATTTATTTGCATTCAACTAAAATAGTATATTTGTAAAACGATAAACAAACAAAAAAGAATGCTTGTAATAGGAATTGCAGGAGGTACGGGATCCGGCAAAACTACAGTTGTTGACAAAATCATTCAGCAACTTGATATTGAAGGTATGAATATCCTTTCCCAGGATAATTATTATCATGATAATCATAACCTTACACTGACAGAAAGAGAAGCTTTAAACTATGATCATCCAAAATCCATTGATTTTGATTTACTGATAAAACATGTAAAAGCTTTAAAGAATAATGAACCGATTGAGCAGCCTGTTTACAGCTTTGTAACCCATTCGAGAACCGGAGATCATGTGACGATAGAACCTAAAAACGTATTGGTGGTAGAAGGAATTCTGGTGCTTACCAATAAAGAGCTTCTGAAGGAATTTGATCTTAAGGTATTTGTACATGCCGATTCAGACGAGAGACTGATCAGAAGGATCCGACGGGACACGCAGGAAAGAGGAAGAGACCTGAATGAAGTACTGCACCGTTACCAGACCACTCTGAAGCCTATGCACCAGGAATTTATTGAGCCCTCCAAAAATGAGGCCGATCTTATCATCCCGAATATGAGGCAGAATTCTGTGGCCATTGATTTTTTAACCACTGTAATAAAAAACTCGTTGAGAAAACATTAATTACATGAAAGGAAACAAGCTTATCAAAGACATTCAGCCGAAATCTGAGACTTTCAAATTCGTACAGAAGTATATTTTAAACAAGTATACCATCACCATTTGTCTTTTTCTGGTGTGGATGATTTTTTTTGATAAAACATCATTCCTGGTAATCAATGAACTGAATGGCGAGATCAACAAATATGAAGAACAGCTTCAGTATTATAAAACAGAGTACGAGAAAAACGATGCCTTCTATAAGAAGCTGATGAACAATAAATCTGAAAAAGAAAAATACGCCAGAGAAAATTATTTCATGAAAAAGCCAAATGAAGAAATTTTTATCCTGGTCGTAGACAGCACAAAAGTAGCAAAGAAATAATTAAAAAGTGAATGGTGAATGGTGAATGGTGAATTCGCTGCGCCTGTTAATATCACAAGGTAAAAAATAAGCCTGTTCGGTAAATTCACCGTTCACCATTGACCATTCACCATTGACCACCATCGATAATCCATACGCCATGTCAGACAAAGCCTGGGAAAATTTAGTAAAGAAGCAACTTAAAACCGAAGACATTTACAAAGTCCTCACCAAAGAGAATTTAGAGGGAATTGTCGTAAAACCTTTCTATGAAGACGTTCAGGCTCCTTTGGTAAACCTGCCGAAAGTAGAAGAAAATACCCATCTTGTCGCAAAGTATCATGAAAGTCTTGAGGAAGATGTTTTTGCATTTCTGCTTGACCGGAATGTTGAAAATCTGACACAGAAAGCCATTTTCATCAATGATAAAGAGCTTGCCGGGCATATAAGTCCTAAAGAAGAAGATCAGTATTTTTCACTTATCGATGTTTTTGATGAAAAGGATGGAGCCATAAATGATCAGCTGGTCAAAGAATTACTGGCAAAACAATTCAGAAGAAATATTTGTGTTGATGTTTCTTTACACCAGAACGCAGGAGCTGCAATATATCAGCAATTAGGAATTGCGCTGGCAAAAACTAAAGAATTGATTGAAGTCTATGGCCCGGAAATTTTAAATAAATTAATTTTCAGAATAGCAATCGGAGGAAATTATTTCTTCGAAATGGCAAAATTAAGGGCTTTTAAACTTGTTTTTAACGAATTATCCAAGGAATACAGTGTAGACAAAATTCCATATATTTTTGCAGAAACATCGCTTCGAAATAAATCGGTATCGGATAATGAAAATAATCTGATCCGTTCAACTTTAGAGCTCGCTTCCGCAATGATTGGTGGAGCTGATGCTGTTTTCAGTAACAATTATCTTGTGGACAGAACTACGGAAAATTCGGAAGAAATTTCTTTTAAACAACAGATTGTTCTGGCTTATGAAAGCATTATTAATGTTTTTGAAGACGCTTCCAACGGAAGTTATTTTGTAGAAGATATTACCCGGCAGATCGCCGAAAAATCTTGGACTTATTTCCTTGAAATTGAAGAAGCAGGAGGTTATCTTGAGCTGTTAAAAAGCGGAACGATTCAGAAGCATATCTACGACCATGCTTTAGAAGAACAGAAGTGGGTAGAAAACGGAAAAATAAAGCTTATTGGCGTTAACTTATATCCTAAATTAGAGGCTAAAAAAGCTGCCGAAGATTTGTATAATGAGAGTGAAATAAAGCCTGTAAGATGGGCTCAGATGTTTGAATAATGAAAGAAAAACTAATTGATTTATTTGAATATACTTATCATTTTAACACTGAGATGATTAAAGTGATTTCCGAAAATTTGGAAAGAGTTGATGAGAAAACGATTAGCCTGATCAACCACACTTTAAATGCCCAACAGATCTGGAACTCAAGAATTTTGAACGAAAAAACGTTTGAAGTATGGCAGATGAATCCTTTTGGAGCGTTAGGAGAAATTAATCAGCAGAACTTTGAAAAAAGTATTAAAGTCATCCATAATTTTGATCCTGACCAAAAGATCACATACCAAAACTCAAGAGGAGCGGCTTTTGAAAATACTGTTTTTGAAATGCTTTTTCAGGCAATTAACCACTCAACCTATCATAGAGGGCAGATCAATTCATTATTGAAGCAAAACGAAATAGAGCCGGTTTTAACGGATTACATTTTTTATAAAAGATAAATTTAATTGATTTTAAGTTCTTTTTTGTTAAATTACTTCAACTTGTGATAGATAAATTATTAGATCAACAAATTCAGAAATATATCAATGCCAATCTGAATACAGATCTGCACTCATTGTTATTAAAAAAGTCACCTTTTTCGGAGGTTTCGATGCAGGAAATTGTTCAGCAAATCAGAGGGAAACAAGTTGCACAGAAAAAGTTTCCGTTTTTGTTAAAAGAAGGTATAGTTTTTCCTCCACAGCTTAATTTAGAACAGTCTTCTTCCGAAAAAACCGCTCAGTACAAATCACAGTTGTTAAAAGGCAAATCGTTTATTGACCTAACCTGTGGTTTTGGGATTGATGCTTACTATCTGTCACAAAATTTTCAGGATATTACCCTTATAGAACAAAATAACGAGCTTTTGAAAATTGTTCAACATAATTGGAATATATTAGAAAAAAAAGCAAAATTTATACATCAGAAACTTGAAGATTTCCTCACTGAAAATAAAGAATTGTTTGATGTAATTTATCTTGATCCAGCACGAAGAGACCATAATAAAAATAAAGTTTTTCTCCTTGAAGATCTGTCGCCGAATATTCTTGAAATTCAGGAAAAACTGGTTTCTATTGGTGATAAAGTAGTAATAAAATTATCGCCCTTAATTGATATAAAATATTTACTTTCTGTATTGAAGGGTGTTTTCAGGATCGAAATTATTGCCGTTAAAAATGATGTTAAAGAAATTGTTGTCTTTTTATCTGGACAAAATCACCGGGAAATAATCTGCAATTGTACAAATCTTGAAACGGATGATCCACCTTTTGAGTTTATAATCGGCGAGGAAAAAGAGGCTGTTGCAAATTACGGAGAACCGGAAAAATATATATACATCCCTAATAATACCATTCTAAAAGCAGGTATCTTTAATCTTATTTCAAAAAAGACAGGATTGAAAAAACTTCATCCCAATACTCACATCTATACCTCAGATTTAAGAATTGAAAATTTTCCAGGAAGAATATTTGAAATGGAAATCATTGATCCTAAAATGATTAAAAAGAAAAGCCAGTACAATATTATTTCAAAGAATTATCCTTTAAAACCCGAGGAAATAAAGAAAAAATACAGCCTGAAAGACGGAGGCGATCAGTATCTTATCTTTACACAGTCCAAAAAAGGGAAAATAATTTTAAAATCAGTCTAAAAATGTTGCTGTAAAATGCAAGATTTCTTAATTTTGGACAATTAAAAAATAAGCATGAATCGTCCGATGCTGAAATTATTCAGACAGCCGGCAAGCGATTCAGGATGATACCTTAAAAAAATAAATTTTCCATATGAAAAAATTAGTTATTTGTTTGGCCCTTGCTACTGTTGCGGTAAGCTGTAAAAAAATTCAGGCTGGCGGAAATAAAGACGTGATTAAGCTTGAAGAAGGCGCAGAGAGATACTCTGA
>JBMDXW010000027.1:0-4676 GCA_048594965.1 Chryseobacterium sp. | reverse complement strand
CAATCAACTCACCGGTCATCCTGGCCGCAATAAAAGAAGAGTCATCTGCCGGAGTTTTTACAGTGCTGTCAGAATTATAACTTACTGATGACCCTGACTGCATGATAGCAGGTGATACGGCATCATTGTATATTTTCTTTTGCCAGATAATGTTATTTAACGCTATTCGCTGAATCTGATTTACTACATTGATGGTGAAACCCGTTAAATACCATGCAACGCCGTTCCATAACCTTATTTTATACTGTCCTACCGGAATATCTTTAAAGTTGTAATAAAAGGTCAGATCAATACCATTAGTATAGAGCTGAACCTGCGCACCCGGTATTTCTTTAATGACAGTAGCAGTATCGGCAGAAACACTATCCTGAGTACATAACTCAATTTTGAAGCTGGTAGAAGGGAGATTTAAATTTGCTCCTTTCAGATTGATCCAGAAAGATTGATCTGTTTTATCCACAACGGGTGGTGATATTAGAGCTACACTCATGGTTCCTGTACTCCAGCCGCCATTCATTTTAGTTTTCCATACTGCTCTTTCTGCTTCTGTCAATTGGTTTGGCATTTCCAGGAGTAGATTTTTGCTGTCTATCACAGCATTTAGCCCACTTGTATTTTGAACCACAACTTTTTGAAAATTAGCGGTATCAGAATTTTTATTTGGCAACCCTGATAATACATAAGGATTTCCTAAAGTATTGATCGAAAACGAAGCATTAAGGGTATGGTTTCTTGCTGAACTGTTTGACAGGTTTGCATTCATCATATTTTTTCCCAAATCACCTGCAGGAAGTTTTGCCACCTCTCCGTTATCATTCATCCCTATAATTTTAGGATAATCCTGAGCACTTCCGTCCGTCAGCGGAATCGTTACTTTTTCGGCTAATCTTTCCCTCGTGTTGAGATTGTACTCAGCCTGACTTGCTATTCCTTCTGCTAAAATATCCGCATTTGTAATACTAACATGATTATCGGCTAATTCCAGGGGAATGGTTCCGTTCACAACGGCATGGGTCTTTAAATCACCACTTTCGTCAACAGCATAATCTGTGTAAGATGGAGAGCCGGGAGCCGCTACCTGGTAAATAACATTGGTCTCTCTTTCTCCTATTGGTGGTAAAGCATTTACTCTAATAATTTTTCCTATATTGGACATAATCTTGTTTTTTAATTAATAGTTTTCTTAAAGCCAGTCTCCCGTAATGATTTTTTCTTCTTCACCAGGCTGAATACCTAAAAGGTTATCATTCTTTTCAAAATTGAATTTCTCCGGAGTAATTACTTCCGACGGGATTTCAAAGTCATCAGGATTTTCTGTGGTAAACGGTAAAGCGTGTGCTACTTTTAGCCCAATGCTTTCTGCCTGAAGGATATTTAATGTCGTAGGAAGTCTCGTGAGCCAAACTTTTCCTTGTTTTTCTCCTTTTGGCTGTTTCATTTCATCCACGATCGATAAATAAAGTTCATCTCCAATAACAGGAACCTCACCGCCATTCCAGATTTTACCGGTTGCCAGATAAAATTGGACTGCATCTTCGAAGCCAGGACGCACCGTCACAATCACCCGTGCCATACCGCTTTGAAGGAAGTTTCTGAATAACGGATCCGTATTTTCCGATTGATATAAATTTATCCAGTTTTGCTTATTTCCCCAGTAATAAGGATACAGGTAGTAAGAAAGATTATCCCATTCAAAAGCCTGCTCCATAAACTTGACAAAAGCGGTGTATTGATCCAGTTTTGATGTAAGAACGGTTTCATAATCGTTAAATGAATTGCCTTGTGTTAATCCGGACAAGCCATATCCACGCGTAGAATCTGCTGTTCTGTCTGCCATGTACGAGATACAATTTTTACGTAAAATCGTATTTTCAATCTGTCTGTAGAAATCAGGATTTGAATCTTTAATAACTACAGCTTTATTATCCGCTTCTGCCTTAGCATTATTGTAAGCTGTAAGCGCATCTTCATAGGCATTAATAATAGCATTGAACGTCTTTTGCAGCCATGCATTTCTGGCTTCCACAGTAAGTTCACAGGTGATATTTAAAGCCCCTTGTATAATCGGGCTTTCTCCGGTCCCAAAGGAAAATTCCAGCTTATCCTTTACATTCAATCCATCAATGGTACCGTCTATCTGGGTACTTTCCGTACCTGTAATCCATAATGAGCTTTCACCTGCTATAGACATAAAAGCAGCATGATTTCCATTAAAACCATGAGGCCAGGTATTAAATACATACTTAACACTAGTAGCAATATATCCTTCCGGAATAATAACTTCCCCGCTTCCATTTACTACTTGAATTTTTCCGTCATCGTTACCGATAAATGAAGAGTCCCGACCTGTAAAAGCTTTGGTAACAGAAAAAAGTTCTCTTGGCTTTTCATCAATCTCAGCATTGTACTTACCCAGCCAGTATTTTAATTTTATCTCATTGCTTAAAGCACTGTAATCACTGATCTGCATACCACCTTCAGCTCTTGGATCTACAGGCTTTATTAAATCCATCTGATCAGGATCTTTCACTTCTTTCATTCCCAGCAAATGAAGTCTTGCAGGCTCAGGAATCATAAATTCAAACATCATTCTTTTGCCATAGTTATAGATCTGGTTCTTCATTAATTTATCAACCCATCTATAGACCCCTACGACATGTTTATCTCCTTTCCTGTTATCTAAACCATGAGAATTGTTTTCTTCAAATTCATCAATAATTTTTTCAATTCTTTCCTCATGAACTTTGGAAACAATTCTGTCCATTGCTCTGGAGGTAATATCCTGCGCCAAGGTTGTTGCCTGTCTAGTACTTTCTTCTTTTGAGGAATGATGAGCATTACTTAAACCTAAACTTGCATTAGCATAAAAACCTCCCTTACTATAACCAGCATTTACACCAAATTGTGTACTATTATCGGAAGCTTCCTGTGCCATTTTCGAGATCTCACTCTGCATTTCAAAACGATTGGCTGTAGTGGTGTCTGTAAGCTGCTCTCTTTCGGTATCAGAAGATGTCGTTGTAGTATTTTCGCTTCTTCTTAATCTTCTGGTAGATTTTTCCCTGTATTCCCTAGCCATTACATTTTCTATGTGGGCTACTTCTCCTTCAACATATGCATGGGTACTTTGCTCAACCTTTAGATAATCTGCAATACCGATATTTTTAAAGCCAAATCCGGATGGAATAAAGTTATTCTCATCTTCAATGATTACAGGAGGTTCTCCTTCTTCCACCTTAAGGACAAAGTCTCCCGAGCTGCATGCCCTTGCCGTAATTCCTGGAACGGTAAACTCGGCAACCCTACCGTTGGTAAATGCCACTTTAATCCTTAATGAAGAATTCTGAATAGTGTACAAATCCAAACCAGGTTTGTACAAATCATTTAAGAAAATGGTATTCCCTGTTCTGGTTTTCACAAAATAAACCCCATCAATTGAGGATGATATTCCATTGGGAGTAAGGGCATAAGATAATAAATTTACATCCCAAGAGGAATCCGGTACATTCAGAGCCAAATTAAAGGTATATGCTTTGTATATGAAATTCGGACAAATCTGGAAAGTAAAAGGTACCGAAACAGTCTTTGATGCAGGAATAAGAATACCTCCTATACTTTTATAAACTTCTTCATCTCCCTGAAAATTCTGAACGATCAGATTATTCAGCTCTTCAACATTTTTATCAACTGCAGCGCTGATTTCTCCAAATGTATCCCTCCCTTCTAAAACAGATTCAAGATCACTAATATTTTCTTCTACAGACCGTGAAGACTGCTCTCTTTCGGGGTCAAACTTATATCCTAATACATCGAGTAAAGTTTCTAAATTTTCCGGCTTTAGTTCTGTTGCCAACGATTCTGCGCTTACTTCATCCCTAAACTTGAACTCAAACTCCGGCAGTCTTGGAAAAGGAACTATTGGGAGCTGCTGGCATGGATCTTCAGGATTATATTCTGTTCCGGGTGGACGCGTGCTGCAATATTCTTGTTTAGATGCTGCAACGGCTCTCTCATATTCTTCAAGAAGCGGAATTACCCTCTCCTGATGTGCTTGATTCTGAATCTTAAATTCTGTCTCATAATCCTTTTTGTATTGCTTTTTGATGACAGAAAGATTCTTGTTCAACAGTTCAATTCTACTGAGTTTTGTTTTTCCAGCAGAAATTTCCTGCTGCTTCTTCATATCATCGGTAGGGAGGGTTTGCATAATGTCACTAGACAGCGCTTTAGAACTGGAAGTTATAGCTGGTATGTTATTATCATCCAATATCAGTTCTTTTGGAAGAACAACTTTCGCCGCAAGAGCCAACAAAACATTGTCCTCACCTGTAACAGCAAGAGTATGTAGCGCCAAAAGCATTTGTAAAAGCGTTTCCTTGAGATAGAAATTTTCTTGTGTAACTACCTGGTAAATTAGGTTATTCCATAAAACATCAAGTTCAGGAGTCGGATAGATCGGAGGCAGTATTTCCGTTTTTTTGGCTTGAAATTCTTCATAAGTACAAGTCGTTTTATTTACGGCAAGCCAGGAAGCAAACATATAGAACTCATTAAATTCGGTTTTAAAATCATTTAAATTCTTAATTCGGTCTGCATTTGTTTTAAAAACCTCCGCTTTCTCGCGTAGAAGTTTTTGCTTAGATCCAGTACCATCAATTATGGGTTTATAAAAAACA
>JBMDXW010000269.1:0-12226 GCA_048594965.1 Chryseobacterium sp. | reverse complement strand
TGGGCTTCGAGAAACTGTGCGAATTCGATCAATCCGCTTTTGTCAGAAACACTGATTAAAACTCTTTTTTTGCTCATCTTACTTTCAATTTTTTTCTTTGTAGTTGTTCAATCTGATAGGACTTTCGTCCTATCCTGGTGTAGGTCGTCCTTTCAGGACTCCACGACTTAAAGAACTTTTACTTTCAATTTTACTTTTTACAGCTATTTCAAACTGTGGACCGGTTCTTTCACCTCCGGTCTTATTTTTATTTAGATTTTTCTGGTTTTCGAAATAATAAAATCTAATTGTGGTTTGTTTATTTTTTAACGCAAAGGTACTTCGACAGGCTCAGCCTAAACTATCACTCAGCAAAGGGTGGCTGTTTTTTAATACTTTATATTGGCCACCCCGTCAAAAATTCATTCTGAATTTTTGCCACCCCTCCAGAGGAGGGGAGTTTTGTATCGCTAATCATTGCTTTTAATTATTATTCAATACTTTGTTTATAGCTTTCGGAAAAATTTCATATTCAATTAAATGAACTTTTTCAGCTACGGTTTCCGGAGTGTCATTTCCTGTAATTTCAAATGATTTTTGAAGAATGGCTTCTCCTTCATCAATTCCTGACGTTACGAAATGTACCGTGGCTCCGCTTTCTTTTTCCTTCGCTTCAATTACGGCATTGTGAACATGATGTCCCCACATTCCCTTTCCTCCGAATTTCGGAAGCAAAGCCGGATGGATATTGATTATTTTACCGTTCCACTTTTCACAAAATTCTGGTTTTAGAATTGAAAGAAATCCTGCCAACACGATTAAGTCAGTATTTTCAGGAATCACTTTACCCAGTTCAGCACTGAAATTTTTTCCTCTCGGAATCAGAATGTTGTTTATATTATGATTTTTTGCTCTTTCAAGTCCGTAACATTCTCTGTCAGCCACTACCAAAGATATTTTTGCGTTCCGGATTTCTCCGTTGTCAATGGTATCAATGATTCTCTGGAGATTGGTTCCTGAACCTGAAACGAGTACAACAATATTTTTCATTAATGAGTCAATTTGAAAATGAGTTAATTTGAAAATGAAACAGAAGCATTATCTAATTGATAAATTTTCAAATTGTCAAATTAATCTTTTCGTCTCCTTCGGTGATTTCTCCGATTTCGTAGGCATCATCAAGAAGATGCAATACTTTTTCTGCATGTTCCGGATCTACCACAACAATCATTCCGACACCCATGTTGAAAGTTCCGAACATTTCTTCACGTGCTACGCCGCCTCTTTTTTCCAACTCAAGCATAATACTTGGGATTTGGATTTTCGATGCATCGATTGAAGCGCATAGCCCTTCAGGAATGATCCTCGGAACGTTTTCGTATAATCCGCCACCGGTGATGTGGGCGATTCCGCAGACTTTTACTTCTTCCAGGACTTTATGGATATCTTTGTAATATAATCTTGTAGGCACTAAAAGCGTCTCATACAAAGGTTTTCCTTCGAATTCTTCGTTGAAATCAGGGAACACTTTTCTTACCAGTGAGAACCCGTTGGAATGGAATCCTGAACTTGGCAATGCAATAATTTTATTTCCCGTCTTTATATCCGAGCCGTCGATAATCTGATCTTTTTCAACAATTCCTACACAGAATCCGGCTACATCATAATCTCCGGGCTGGTACATTCCGGGCATTTCGGCTGTTTCGCCACCGATCAATGCGCAGTTGTTGTCTTTACAGGCTTCCACCATTCCCAAAACGATTTCAGCGGCGATTTCAGAATCCAGCTTTCCACAAGCTAAATAATCCAGGAAAAATAACGGTTTTGCGCCGTGGCAAAGAATATCATTGGCACACATTGCGAAACAATCTACCCCGATAGAATCATATTTTTTTGAATCTAAAGCGACTTTCAGCTTTGTTCCCACTCCATCGGTACCTGACACAAGAACCGGATTTTTGTATCCTCCGATTTCATAAAAAGCTCCAAAGCTTCCCAAATGATTCAAAACATTGGAATTGTGAGTTTCTCCAACCGCTTTTTTGATCTTGTCAACGGTTTTGTATCCTTCTTCTTTGTCTACTCCTGCAGATTTGTACGTGTTGCTCATATTATTAATGTAAGAGTGTATCAGTAAAACAATTTAGCAATGATTTTCAATTGCTAACGTGCTAAACCGGCACATTTTATTGCTATTTTAGTTTTAACTTTTGAAAATAAAAAAGCCGACAATCTTAGTAGATTATCGGCCGTTGTATTATCTCAGAATTTCAGAGCCCACAATATTCCCTTTCTTTGAGAAACATTCTTTAAAAGTGGTCTGAATATTCATCTTTTTTCTTTTTGCAAAGATATTAATTTTAAATTAATATTCAAATCTATTTTTCAAGGATAATTTCTACTGCCGAAATTTTTGCAATCTTTTCTTTCAATTCGCTGTCTTTCTCTTCATTAGAGATTTTCTGTGTCGATTTATCAAAATTATCGTTGAAGAAAGGAAGTGTAAAAGTATCGACAATATTTCCGCCGTGAAGAGGGAATCGCTTGGCTGCTGCTTCTAAAACACCCAGTCCTCCTCTTGCTCCGGGAGCCGTTGCCATCAACAGCATGGGTTTTTCATTCCATACGGCTCTTTCTTTGATTCTGGAAGTCCAGTCGAATACATTTTTGAACGCTGTGGAGTACGTTCCGTTGTGTTCTGAAAGCGAAACCAAAAGAATATCGGCAGCGTCAATTTTCGAAGCGAAATCTGTTGCCTGCTGAGGAAGTCCGTTTTCCACTTCGCGCTGATGTTTATAAATCGGCATTTCAAATTGGTTCATATCTACGATCTCCACTTCTGCATTTTCGATGAGTGAAGCGGCGTAAGAAACTAAAAGTTTGTTGATCGATGTTTCGGAATTGCTTCCGGCTATGGCTAAAATTTTCATTGTTTTTTTATCTATTTAAAGTATGTTGTTATTTGTTTTGAATTTAACGCAAATGTCCGCAATGTTTTTTTTATTAGCAAGCGTTTTATTTCGTTCACTATTTTGCTTAACCACCCCGTCAAAAATTCTTTGAATTTTCGCCACCCCTCCAGAGGAGTGGAATTTTTTACTGTGGGAAAATTATTTGTTTTTATTATCTTAAATATGATGGTAATTCCATCGGAACTTCCATTAAAAGAATTTCGGTATCTTCTACTGCTTCAATGTTGAAACTTTGAGTATCCCAAATTCCCAGTCCATCTCTTTCGTTTAATACCCTGTCACCAATTTTTGCACTTCCTTTTAAAACAAATGCATATACCCCGTTTCCTTTTTTATGAAGCATATAATTTTTACCGTTTCCTTTGGTAAAGTTGGCCAGATTGAACCAGGCATCCTGATGGATCCAGACTCCGTCGTCATTTTTATCGGGTGATAAAATTTGCTGAAATCCATTGATTTTCTCCCCTTCTTTGATGCTTTTCTGATCATACCTCGGCTCAACATCCATTTCTCTCGGAAATACCCAGATCTGTAAAAATTTTACTTCTTCATCCTTATTTTTGTTGTATTCGCTGTGCATCACGCCGGTTCCGGCACTCATCACCTGAATCTCGCCTTTCCTGATGACAGCTGTGGTTCCCATGGAATCTTTATGTTCCAGATCCCCTTCCAGCGGAATTGAAATAATTTCCATGTTTTTGTGCGGGTGTGTTCCGAATCCCATTCCCTGGGAAACGGTATCGTCATTTAACACTCTTAAGACTCCGAAATGGGTCCTGTCATGGTTTTGATAACCAGCAAAACTGAATGTATGGTATGAATTCAGCCATCCGTGATTGGCGTGGCCTCTGGTATCTGCTTTATGATATACTGTTTTCATATTGTGACTATTTATGGTACAAATGTACATCATATCGTTGTCTGAAACTGTTGATATAGGATAAGAATTGATCGGAACTGATTTTCGCAGAGCAAATTTAGAAAATACAGGTTTTTTAATTTTTTTGGGTTAAAACCATTCCGTACAATAGAAAAAGCGGACTAAAGTCCGCTCCTGTTGATTTATTTCCCGGTACAAAATTTGGGCTAAAAATGCACCTGCTGGATTTCTTCTTCTATTTCCTTTGGGGTATCATGTTCTGATTTAATAAAAATCATTGTAAAAACAGCACCCAACAGCATACAGACTCCACCGACTACGATGTAATCAATTGCCATTTTTCCAAAGATTCCGCTTACAATCGGGCCTCCGAAAATTCCGTTGATAATCTGAGGGATCACGATAAAGAAGTTGAAAATCCCCATGTAAACTCCCATTTTCTTTTGTGGAATTGAATCGATCAGCATGGCATAAGGCATGGCTAAAATACTTGCCCAGGCAAATCCAAGTCCGACCATTGAGATCCACAGATAATGAATGTCTTTAATGAAATACATGGCAATCAGCCCCAGTCCACCGCAGGTGAGTGCCAGAGCATGGGTCTGCTTTTTACCTATCCATTTTGCAATCGGTGTTAAGGCAAAAGCAAAGAATATGGCATAGAAATTATAGCTTCCGAACAAACTTCCAGTCAAGTCTCCGGCTTTATTAAATTCCGCAGAATGGGTATCGTCAGGTGAAAGCCCGAAATGATGGGTTGCCAAAGCACTCGTTGTAAAAACCCACATCGTAAATAAAGCAAACCAGGAGAAGAACTGTACAATTCCCAATTTCTTCATCTGGGAAGGTACATTGGCAAAATCTTTAAAGATATCCGAAAGTTTTGATTTTTCTTCTGCAATAGGTTTTCCGCCTTCAAATGAGGCAAATTCTTCCGGTGAGTATTCTATGGTGGTGATAATGGTGTACAAAATCGATAAGATCAGCACTGCTGCGCCAATGTAGAAAGCATAAATCACATTGTCTGCCACAAATCCTTTAGGCGCTTCATTTGAAATTCCCATCTTTGTAAGCCAATTGGGCAGATCTGAACCGATTACCGCTCCTATTCCTATTAAAATCGTCTGAACAGAAAAGCCTATCGTTGCCTGATGCTTCGGCAGCATGTCTCCTACCAAAGCACGGAAAGGTTCCATGGCCACATTAATGGATGCATCCATCATCGCAAGAAAGATAACCGCCATCAGCAATACGTTGGCCGCCATCATCTGCGTTGCAGAAGCTGCATTAGGAAGCATTACCAATCCAATCGCGCACAAAACCGCTCCTATTAAAAAATAGGGTTTTCTTCTTCCCAGCGGACTCCAGGTATTGTCACCCATATGACCGATAATCGGCTGAACAATCAATCCTGTTATAGGAGCCACCAGCCAGAACCACGACAACTCATGAACATCCGCTCCGAAATTTGCCAAAATCCTGCTCGCATTTCCGTTCTGCAAGCCAAAAGCCATCTGGATTCCCAAAAATCCCATACTCATATTGATGATCTGAAGCATGGATAAATTCGGTTTTTTTTTGCTCCCGAAATTTACGGCTTCAAGTCTTCCGGTCATATCTGGCATTATCGCTTCAATTTTTGGATTAATTCATCTTCAACAGGCGCTTTCGCTTCAACCACTTTGTCGACGACTTCATTTGGGACAGTCATCGAGAGAACATATTGCTTCACCTTCCACTGCCCGTTTATTTTTTCAACAACGCCGGAGCCACGGCATATTTTCATTTGAGTGTCGAGCAATTCATCAAACCATGCCAGTTTCCCATCGTTGCTGAAGTAGATATTTCTTTTTAATGAGGTGAAATTCCAGGTTTTCTTTTTGTCAAAGTGAGGTTTGGCCCATGCCATAAAAGCTTTTTTGTCCCAGACTTCTGTTGCATCCGTACCGATAAATGTAGATTCATCCGCAAAATAATTAAAATAGGCTGTAAAATCTGCTTTTGCAGCGGCCACATTGAATCCATCGAGCATTGTTTCGATTTCCCTTTTGTCTCCATCAAATTTTTTCTGGGCAGAAACCGCCGTAAAGGTTACCATAAAAATGATAAATGCAAAGAATATTGTTGTTTTTTTCATATTTAATTTAAATTTTAATCGTTTTTTTTAACTGAGAAAAGTTATTTAATTAAGACTCTGCTTAAGTTCACAGAGGTTTGGTTTTGAAAATTCTCTAATTTATTTTAATTCAATAACCATCGATGTTTTTGCAGGTATTGTCAAGTTATTTTCTAATGGAAATTCCCTTTCAGAAATAATATCTTTACCTTTTGAAAATCCATTCAATGATTCGGCAAAATGTTTCAGATCGAGGGTCTGTTCTTTTTCATTGTTATTCAGAATGACCATCACACTTTCTTTTTCATTGTATCTAAAATACACAAAAACATTATCCTGAGGAACAAAATTTTTAGTTTTTCCAGTGTGGATTACGGTTTTTCCTTTTCTCCAGTTCAATAATTTTTGGGTAAACTGATAAAATTCCTTTTGTTCGGGAGTCTGCTCCGATGGTTTAAAAGCATTTACTTTATCTGATTTCCATCCACCTGGAAAATCCCGGCGGATATCGGCATCACCGCCTTTATTTTTATCACCGCGCATGCCGATTTCTGATCCGTAGTAGATCTGGGGAATTCCGCGAACGGTTGAGATCAATGTTAAACCTAATTTATAAGCTTTCGGATCATTATTAAATATTTCATTCCATCTTTCGGTATCGTGGTTTTCAAAAAAGACCATGACGTTGTTGATGTCAGGATACAGGAAATCGCTGGCCAGACTGTTGTAAATACGATTCATTCCGCTATCCCAGCCTTCTTTTTCCTTCAATGCTTTCGGCATATCGCTGTACAGCATAAAATCCATCACCGACGGAAGATTGGAATTATAGTTTGCCGCTTCACCGGTTTTAGAATCTTTTTGCCATGCTGAAATATATGCTGCAGTATTCAGCCAGGTCTCCCCCACGATATTGAATTTAGGATATTCATCGGTAATTGCTTTAGCCCATTTAGCCATCGCTTCCTTATCATTATAAGGATAAGTATCGACACGAAAACCTCCCAGATCCGCATATTCGATCCACCAGATTGCATTTTGGGTAAGATATTTCAAAACCAAAGGATTCTTTTGGTTGATATCAGGCATTGTGGTATCAAACCATCCGTCTAATGCTGATTTTTTATCAATATCGGAAGCATTGGTATCAAACTGTGTCGTTGTTTTGTAATTGGAACGCTCAAAGCCGTTTTCTCCATTATTAAACCAATGAATCCAGTCTTTTGTCGGCAGATCTTTGATCATCCAGTGTGAAATTCCCCAGTGATTCGTGACATAATCCATCACGAGCTTCATGTTTCTTTTGTTCAATTTTTGGGAGAGTTCACGGTAGTCTTCGTTGGTTCCGTAGCGGGCATCTATTTTATATAAATCGGTCTGTGCATAGCCGTGATAAGAATATACTTTTTCATTGTCTTCATTCACCGGAGTAAGCCAGACTGCTGTCGCTCCCAGATTCTGAATATAATCAAGATTGTTGATAATTCCGCGTAGATCTCCGCCATGACGTCCGTTGAGAAGGCTTCTGTTTGCTTTTTCCGTTAAATTAGGGTTTGAATCATTTTTTTCATCACCATTGGCAAAACGGTCGGGCATAATGAGATACATGACATCCTTAGACGTAAAAGATTCTCTATCTGCCGAATTGGGTTCTCTTTGCTTTAATTCATAAGTGTAAGAGCTGGTTGTTTTTTTTCCTTTTTTAGTATTGATCCTGAATTTGGGAACGTTGATCTCATTGGTATTTACGGTTATAAAAACGTAATTCGGATTTTCAACTTTTTGGATATTCTTGATCTGAACGCCATCTGAAACTTCGAGTTCATCATTGGCAATATTTTTTCCGTAGACCAGGATCTGCAGCTCAGGATTTTTCATGCCTTTCCACCAAAAGGCGGGTTCCACTTTCTGGATTTGGGAAAACGCCAGGGACGCTATGGAAACGGCAAAGGTGAGGTATATTTTTTTCATATTTTACTATTCTTGAATCAGCGTCGATTTTAAAATATTACTGATTTTTGTTTTCAGTATTTCCGTGTGATTCGGTATTTTTCACGATGGTTTCTTAAAAGGCTCTCCACCCATAGCCCCGATCGCAGCGGTTACCCCACAGCGGGGATGGCCATGCAGCGGCGCGAGGAGTATGAGCGGAGAGCGGGAAAAAGCTCCTGAAAATAAATGGTCTTCAGGAAACTTTCGTTTTATTTCACAGGTTTTACAGATATAGCAAACCCACCGCTTCGTGCCATTTTCAAGTTGATTTTAGACTTGCTTGTAATCTTCTTCTTGTAAATGTGATAGCTTTGAGGGTTGTCGATGTAATCTGCATCTTTGCCATCTTCATAAATTGTCGCTTCATACTTTTTACCTTTATCAAGGAAGGAGAAATCCACGGTGTAATCGCGTTTATTTTCATCCGTAATTCCGCCGACGAACCAGTTTTCGGTACCTTTTGCTTTTCTTGCCGTGATGATATAATCTCCGGGTTCAGCTGATAAAATTTTGGTATCGTCCCAATCGGCTGCCACATCTTTGATGAACTGGAAAGCATCCATGTGTTTCCTGTAATTTTCAGGAAGGTCGGCAGCCATCTGAAGCGGCATATACATTACTACATAAAGCGCTAATTGCTTAACTAAAGTTGTTTTAACAAAGCGTTTGTCTCCGGGGAAATAGTAATCCAGTTTTGTCTGGAAAATCCCGGGTGTGTAGTCCATTGATCCACCCATCCATCTTGTAAACGGAAGAATCGTCTGGTGATCCGGGTTATTTCCTCCAAAAGCTTCGTACTCCGTTCCACGGGCTGCTTCTGCAGAAATATAGTTCGGATAGGTACGGCTTTCTCCGGTAGGACGCACGGATTCGTGAGAATTGACCATGATTTTATACTCATTGGCCTTTTCTGCGATTCTGTAGAAGTGATTGATGGTCCACTGAGAATAATGATGTTCGCCACGAGGAATCATGTCGCCTACATATCCTGTTTTCACAGCATCATAGCCATATTTGTTCATCAACTGATACGCTTTGTCAGCCCATCTTTCGTAGTTCGTGGCAGAACCAGACGTTTCATGGTGCATGATTAGCTTGATTCCCTTTGAATGGGCGTATTCATTGAGCATTTTGATATCAAAGTCCGGATAAGGCGTGATGAAATCGAAAACAAATTCTTTTGAATGACCGAACCAGTCTTCCCAGCCGATATTCCAACCTTCAATGAGAAGCCCCTGGAAACCGTTTTCTGCTGCGAAATCAATATATTCCTTAACTTTTGTATTGTTGGCAGCATGTTTTCCGTTGGGCGTTGATTTAGAAAAATCCGTTACCCCAATACGCACATTTGATTCCGGCTGACCGTAAGCCCACTGTGATTTTCCGATGATCATTTCCCACCATACGCCCATATATTTTGTAGGATGAATGTAGGAAGTATCGGTATATTTTGTCGGTTCATTCAGGTTGAAAAGCATTTTAGAATCCATTACTTCTTCTGCTTTCGGAGCGACAATAATGGTTCTCCAAGGCGTTACGGAAGGTGTCTGGATATATCCTTTTGCCCCTTGTCGATCTGCCGTAAGATGTGTTTTGAATTTAAAATTCACCGCATCCACCTCAAGGTGAGAAGCCGGATAATCTAAAACGGCCGCTTCTGCAACGTTGATATATAAGGGTTCTTTACCTTCCTGCTTCAGCATTACCGGTGACTGCACTGCATTTTTTATCAAAGTCTGCGAAGCATTGGCATCTGCGGCTTTGGGCCATCTTGCAGGAATCTCGGAAAGTTTTGTCTCCTGATACTGGTATTCCTGAGAATCATAATCGGCTACGATCCACCAGGCTTTCATATCGGTCGGGAAATCAATCTCGGAATCCTCTTCACGGATCACGAAATAATTCAGGTTTTTCTGCTGTGGGAACTCGTATCTGAAGCCCAATCCATCGTTAAAAAGTCGGAACTTCACGATAATATTTCTGTCAGTGGTATCCTGATGCAGCGTAACTGCCAATTCATTATAGTTGTTAATATAATTTTTCTTCTCCCCTAAAACCGGTTGCCAGGTCTCATTCTTAGCATCACGTTTCTCGTCGACTTTCGTAAAGCCGTTGTTAAGATCAAATTTTACATCTTCAGGTTTAGCAATTTCAGAAGCAAATTTGATCGAAGTATCTTTAAATAATCTCAGTCCCAGTTTTGAATCTTCAACTATTGTTTTTCCATTATATTTAAGATTGTAGTAAGGTACGCCCTGCTTGAGCTGGAAATCCATTTCAAATTTTCCGTCCGGCGATTTTAAAGATTGTGCATTCACACCCGCAAACATCATTGAGAACAATAATGCCCCCATCGTAATTTTCTTCATAATGATTATTTATAAACTTTAAAAATAAAGAAAGTGCTGCCGAAAAGCAACACTTTGCTATGTTATTCAACTTAAATTAATATTATAACGGCTGGATTTTGTAAGTTCCCATTTTTACATCAACAGAGATTTTATAATTACCTCCGGTTCCATCAAATTTAATATTTCCGTTACTTCCTTTGGGTCCTAAATATCCTGTATTCCCATCGGCTGTAATATTTCCCCAATCCAGATCTCCCCAGCTTTGTTGTCCTAAAAACTTAAACTCAGAAGCAGCCGGAAGTGCCACAGTATATTCAAATTTACCATTTCCCAAGCTTGTCATCGGAATAGCTGTTGCGGAATTCCAACCGTTTACAGTTCCTACTAAATATACATTTGCAGGATTCCATGTATTAACAGGAGAAGCCGAAACTGTAATAGATTTTACCGTAGCATCAGCGTCTATCTGCACCTTATACATTCCAGACGCTCCGGTAAACTGTATATTTTCAGGTGTAGAAGGTGATAAGTTGGTAGACCATGTTTTAAAATACCTGTTTCCGGCGTTCATTCCCGCAACATCCAAACTGTAGTTAAGAGGTCCCCAGTCCTGTTGCCCCAGGAATCTGAAAGATTTACCATTTTCGAGATAGGTATAAATGGTAGAAAGGTTGTCTTTCTTATAAAGCAATTGTGCTGTTCCCGCGTTCCAACCTACAGCCGATGCGTCTCCCACAATATAGAAAGAAGGAAATTCTGTAAGGTAAGGCGTAACTGTCATTGTAATTGTATTGGAATACAAAGTCAAATTACCTACCAACGACTTCATTCTCACCTCAACAGAAGTTGAAACTCCAGGTAAAAAACCAGAATCTAACATTATTTTATTGAAATCTCCAACAGTATAAATTCCAGATAAATCTTTCGCTGTTATGTCAATATTATGTGCTCCTTGAAAATTAAGTCCTGCTTTAGCAAACTCAAGAGAATTATTTAAAGCAACTTGAGTATTAAAAACAGGATTTGTCCAAGTAAATTTTACAGCTTTATTTGCTTCGTTATCTTTTGATAGAACCAAGTTTGTAGCATCAGCAGATAAAGATGGAGTCGTACCATTTCCTAAAATTGCTTGGTCTTCATCCTTATCGCATGAGATTATAAAAAAACCAATAAAAGCAATTGTTAATATTTTTAGTAAATGTTTCATTTTAATAGTGTTTTTAATTAGTAACCAGGATTTTGAATTAAGTTTGGATTTGCATTTAAATCTGTATCCGGTATTGGGTATAATGTTCTAAAATCTTCAACGGCTTTACCATTCTTAATTCCTCCTTTAAATGGCCATAAGTAAGATCCTGATGTAAATTTCCCAAATCTTATTAAGTCAGATCTTCTTGTAGCTTCCCAAGCTAACTCTCTGGCTCTTTCATCTAAAATAAAATCCAAATTTATAGAAGTTACATTACCTGCAGTACTTCCATAAGCTCTTTGTCTTAACTGATTTATATATTGAATTGCTGTAGCTGTAGAACCACCACCACCTCTTAATGTTGATTCTGCATAAATCAAGTAAGCTTCTCCTAATCTGAATAGTGGAAAATCAGTATCTACAAAATCCCCTGTAGTATCAGAACCTTTAGTCCCATCTTTTTTAATATTTTTAAACTTTACTAAAGGATAACCATCTGTAAATGCAAAAACACTATTAATTTCTAAATTTTGTCCATCTGAATGAAAATTTCCTCTTTTATCAAGATTTCCATTAGGATCTGGAAATAAATTAACTAAATTTTTTGTTGTTCTTAAACCTCCCCAACCACTATTAATTCCATATTGGGCAGGACTCATAGAGCCTCCTACACCAGCATGAATAATATATGTTGTACCTCCAAATGTTCTCGTATGCTGTCCATCAAAATTAACTGGGAAGATAACT
>JBMDXW010000268.1:0-4983 GCA_048594965.1 Chryseobacterium sp. | reverse complement strand
CTTTCCAGGTATCCTGGGGAAACAGGGAGATCATATCCATATTCACGACTCCATTTCCGGTAAATGTGATTTTGAGTTTTGCTTTTTCAATCGTTTTGGAAGGAGTAAAAACCGCATTGTATTTTTGCCAGCCTCCGCCTTTTATGATGTTGGAAACTGAAGAAACTGCCGTTCCGTTTTCATCGACAAGACTGATGTTGATGGCAGAAATGTTTCCTGAAACGTTTTCCAAATTAAAACTTAAGTCATATTTACCCCCCTGATGCAGCCCGATTCCCCGGAAGCCTTCATTTTCCAGCGAATAGTTTTTATCATTCAGAATTGTGATCCTTGCGTAGTTTTTATTGGTTTTGGATGTATCGGTAATGATGGTCAGAAACCCGGAATCCAGATTAGGAGAAAGCGTTTTGGTATTAGGCTGCTTCCAGCCTGTCAGCGGTTCGTCGAACTCGAAGCTGCGGTTTTTGATCAGTTCGGCATAAATTCCGCCATCGGCCGCAAAGTTAATATCCTCAAAGAAAATCCCGTACATCGTTGGCTGGATCTTGATTCCGGTAGACGCACCGTTCAGATCCAGGGTATAATTGGGTTTGCTTTGGGACTGCCCGGAAAAGAAAGTAACCGTCAGGAAGATCGCGGCAGTTGAGATGATATTTTTTGTTTTCATTAAAGTTTTTTTATCAATTTAGATAGACCTCATTTAAACCTCATAGGTTTTAGAAACCTATGAGGTTTGGTAAGGTGAATCATTATTTTACTTTGAGCGGAAGGCTTTTTAATCCCGGATCGGCCGAGGTTCCGCCATACAGGATAGTATAATCGCCTGGTTTCGATACCAGGTCATCCGCTTTTTCGTCATAGAACCTAAACGAATCCGGAGACAGGGTCAGCTGAACAGTTTTAGAAGTTTTGGACGGAACAGTTATCCTTTGGAATGCCCTGAGTGTTTTTACCGGGGCCAGCGGATCATTATTCCGTCTGATGTACACCTCAACAACCTCTTCTCCGTTTCTTCCTGAAGTATTGGTAACAGGAACTGAAATGGTTACATTTTCATTAGCATTGATGCTGTTTTTGCTGAGTGTCGCATTCCCATAAGAGAAGGTGGAATAACTTAATCCGTGACCGAACGGATATAACGGCGTTTCTTTCATATACCGGTAGGTCCTTCCCTGCATGTCGTAATTTTCAAATCCCTCATGCTTGCCGGTTTTGGACAGGGCATTATCCAGCTGTGCGATATTTTTATAGAAAGTAACCGGAAGCTTTCCGGACGGGTTGTAATCCCCGGAAAGTACGTCTGCTACAGCCGTACCACCGGACTGTCCGCCGTACCAGGCGTTCAACAGGGCATCATAATTTTTTTCATCCTGCTCCAATCCGAGGGCGCTTCCTGTACACATAACGAAAACAACGGGCTTTCCGGTTTTTCTTAATTCGGCCAACAGTTCGCGCTGCACTTTCGGAAGCTCGATATTGGTTTTGTCACCGCCTTTGAAACCCTCTGCATTCACCATCATTTCCTCTCCTTCCAGGCTTGGGGAAAGTCCGCCGGCAAAAATGATGACTTCCGCATCTTTCACTTTCTCCTTTACAGCAGCGAAATTCACAGGATCTTTTCGGTACACGTCAAATGTGATGCTCACATATTTGCCGATCTGCCTATGTTGGAGTTCGATGTTGTATTCTTTTCCTTTTTCCATTTTCACAGGGAATTCCGAAGGATGCCTTGCATCGGGACCTTTCCGGGTTGCCACTTCTTTGCCGTCCACAAAGAGCGTATACACATCCGAAGTGGATGCTGAAAAAATTACATCGCCCGTGTAGGTACTTTTAAAAATTCCCGAAATTTTTGCAGCGGTATTTTCCCTGCCGACATTCGGGGCAAGCTGGGTACCGCCGAAGCTGTTGTAGCTGATTCCGGTTTTATTAACGGAAATATTGGCCGGTGATCCTTTGAATTCATTGTTGTTGAAAAACTCCACCTTCATACCTTTTTCCCCGTTTTTCTGACTTAAAAAGTTCCGGTACAGTGATGTTCTTGAAGACGGATCGGTCACTTCGCTTCCTTTTTCGTAAATGATCTCCGCATTGGGGAATTTAGTTCTGATCCCTTCCAAAATGGTCACAATCGAAGAAGGCGTTCCATTATAATTCCCGAGCTGCATCAGTCCGTCATCGGCATTCGGTCCTACGACGGCGATTTTTTTGATTTTTTTGTCTAAAGGCAAAACATTCTTATCGTTTTTCATGAGAACGATTGATTTTTGAGCCATTTTAAGGGCCTGCTGCTTATGTTCTTCAGAATCGACTACTGTGTACGGGATGTTGTTCCAGTGAACGGAAGATTTCGGGTCGAGCATACCTAATTCAAACCAGCCTTTCAGAATTCTGCGCATGGAAGCATCGATATCTTTCTCGGTGATGAGGCCGCTGGCCAAAGATTTATTAAGGTTGTTGTAAGTATCTCCGCATTCAAGGTCGGTGGAATGTTTCAGCGCATCGGCTGCCGTAGATTTTTCGTCCGGATGGGTGCCGTGGTATTTTTTCTGGTAGAAATCGGCGAGTGCCCAACAGTCGGACACGACCATTCCGTCGTATTTCCATTTTCCGCGGAGGATGTCGCTCACCAGGAAATCATTGGCGCAGCAAGGCTGTCCGTCGAAAGCATTGTAAGCACACATCACCTCCCTTACATTTCCTTCGATCACCAAAGCCTTGAAAGCCGGAAGATAGGTTTCGTAAAGATCGCGGTGCGAAATTTCAGCGTTGTAGGAATGTCGGTTCCATTCCGGGCCGCTGTGTACGGCGAAATGTTTGGCGCAGGCGTGGGTTTTAAAGTAATCAGGATCATTTCCCTGCAATCCTTTTACGGCTGCTACGCCCAGGCTTGCTGTCAGGAACGGGTCTTCTCCATAGGTTTCCTGTCCTCTTCCCCATCGCGGGTCGCGGAAGATGTTGATATTGGGTGTCCAGAACGTAAGTCCTTCGTAGCGCCCGGTTTTGCCGGCTTCATCGAAAGACCTATTGTATTTGGCTCTGGCTTCATTGGAAATCATTTCAAAGGTTTTCAGGTGTTCCGGGACATCCCAGCTTGCCGCCAACCCGATGGCCTGCGGAAAAACCGTAGCAGTTCCCGCCCTTGCCACACCGTGCAGGGCCTCGTTCCACCATCCGTACGCGGGGATACCCAAACGGGGAACAGCTTTGGAATTATCCATCATCATGCCTATCTTTTCATCTACCGTAAGCAGCCCGAGAAGGTTTTTGATTCTCTGTTCTACCGGAAGCTGGGGGTTTTTATATTGATATTTATAATTCTGGGCTGAGGAGTCTGCGCAGATAAAGATTGATATATTTAACAGAATCTTTTTCATTTGGATACAACAAGAATATTATACAGTTAAAAATTTTGACAGAAATCAAAAGATCTGCCCTTTTTTATGAGAAAACAAATATAAGATTCTATTTCTAATAAATGTATTGTTCACACTTAATTTTTCGAATGATCCGTAAAAAACGAGGAATTTGTACTTACGGTACCATGCAACATAACTTTGATATTTAACGGAACGATGTTTATACGTCTTATATAGATAATTATCAGTCTTACACTAACAATTATCTATGTTAAGTTTACAACTTTAAATCTGATGCTTAAATTTTTACGTCTTAGACTTCAAAATATTTGTTTAATCCTTAAAAATATAATTGTAAGACTTAAATATATTATTCTAAGACGTAAATTCATCATTATAAGACCTAAAAGCCGTATTCCGTATCATTAATTTACATCTAATCACAAGCCCAGAATACAACAAAGCCACCGGAAATGGTGACTTTGATTGAAATTACTAAATATCGGACTTGAATAAATTACCGTTTGATAAATTTACTGTTGAAGATTTTATTCTTTCCATCAGATATTTCAATAAAATAAATTCCTGATGTTAATGTTGAAATGTCAATCCTGTTCTTTCCTGATTTCATTTTTACATCCGACCTTATCAGACTTCCTTTAGCATCGAAAACCGAAGCTTTAGCATCGTTCTTCATTTCAATAAAGATCTCTGTTTTGGCAGGATTAGGATATATTTTAGGTTCATTACTATTTATTATATTTTCTTTCGCAGCAAGAACTGAGAAATTTAAGGGAAGAATGCTTGCAGAATATGTATTTTCCTCGGTCAGATAGGCTCTGAAAGGATTGATCATCGGCTCGCTCCCTGCTGCTACTTTAGAGAATTGCGGTGTTCCGTTGACGGTCTGTAAAACATAGCTGTTCGCCGGAACTTTAATAGTGTTGTACACCCCATTCATCTGGTTGACGGTGATGGCTTTCGGCGTGGAAACATTTCCGGTTCCCTGGAAGGTAATGGCTCCTGTGGCATTCACCAAAACCGGTGTATTGGCCAGAATGGTTCCGTTGGTAATCGCCGTGCAGCTTATTCCGGTAGCATTAGGTACCAATTGATAAACGCTCACGCCAGATGGAATTGTAGCCGTGAAAGGTAAAAGCAGCATTTCAAATCCGTTAAATGTGCGCGAATACGATGCGGCTGAAGCACTGAAAGTAAACGGAACCTGGAAATCTTTGCCCTGATCTGAAAGAACGAGATTAGAAGCAGCGGTTCCGGAGATCACATTGTTGTTGGAAGAAGTTACCGAAGCAGGTATATAATAAATGCTGTTGGAATTGGCACTTATCGGCTGCCAGTTGTTGGCGGAGGTTGTTCCGGTTGTATTTCTGAAATCTACGGAAGTATAATAACCGTTTTCCAGGGCATCCATCAGGTTGCTGTCGCTATCGGAATATGTTCCGGCAAATTTGGAAGCCACTTCATTACCAACATTGAAATAGACATCGCCTAAGTTCAGGGTAAGTATCGAGCCGTAATTGGAGTTTCGCAGTCCTAAAATCCCTTTGCATCCGTCCGCCAGTACCTGTCTCGAAATATCAAGCGTGATATCGAAATTACCGCC
>JBMDXW010000267.1:0-1947 GCA_048594965.1 Chryseobacterium sp. | reverse complement strand
CCCAAAAACCGATCTGGATCGAAGGTCCGCATTTATACAAATACAAAGGAAAATACTACCTGATGTGCGCGGAGGGCGGTACCGGCGGATGGCACAGCGAAGTGATCTTTATAGCCGATTCCCCAAAAGGACCGTTTGTTCCGGCGAAGAACAACCCGATCCTGACACAGCGTTACTTCCCGAAAGACCGCAAGGAAAAAGTAGACTGGGCGGGCCATGCCGATCTGGTGGAAGGCCCGAACGGACAATGGTACGGCGTATTTCTGGCCATTCGTCCGAATGTCAACAACCGCGTGAACAAAGGCCGGGAAACCTTCCTGCTTCCGGTGGACTGGAGCGGAACGTATCCGGTTTTCCAGAACGGACTGGTTCCGATGAAACCGAAACTGAAATTACCCGAAGGTACTCAAAACCAGACCGGAAAGAACGGATTCTTCCCGAACGGAAACTTTACCTATAATGATAAACTGACCGATAAAAACCTGGATTACCGTTGGATCGCCATGCGCGGACCGCGTGAGAACTTCATCACTTCCACCAAAAATGGGGTAAAAGTGAATCCTATGGAAACGAATATCAAAGCTTTGGCTCCGGTTTCCGCCTTATTCCACAGGCTGCAGCATGAAGATTTTGAAACTTCCGTAACCCTGGATTTCAAACCGAAATCTGAAAAGGAACTGGCCGGAATTACCTGCTACCAAAGTGAAAGGTTCAACTATGTCTTCGGAATTACCAAAAAAGGCAGAGACTATTATATCGTTTTGGAAAGAACTGAAAAAGGAGCATCCCAACTGATCGCCAGTGAGAAAATTTCATTGTCAAAAACCATTAAACTTCAGGTGGCGGGCGAAAATGATAACCTGAGCTTCAACTATGCATTGGATGGTAAAAACTTCAAAAACCTGGGCGGACCGGTTTCCGGAGACATTTTATCCACCGATGTGGCCGGCGGTTTCACCGGAAGCTTGATCGGGCTATACAGCACGTTGTCTAACGATATTGTACCGAATTAATCTGGCTCCATATCAATAGAAACGGGCTTTAGCCCGTTTTCAAAAAGAAAAATGCGTTCGGCTTTAGCCAAAACTTAAAAAGGTTGAGCTGGATGATAAAACCACAAGTGGTTGTTAATCTAAAACGTTGAAAATAGTATTGCTTTGCTGAGTTTACGCCTTTGCGAACCTAAAAGCAGTTGGTAGTTAAAAAATCTTTGCGGGCATTGCGTTTAAAAATAAAATTTTCAAATTTTGAATATCAAAAAATCATTTTATATAGTTTCTTTTTTGGGATTTATCGGGCTGAATTCACTTTCAGCCCAGATAAACCCTTTTCAGAGAAAAGCGACAACAGAATTTACCAATCCCATCATCTGGGCCGACGCTCCGGACTTGTCCATCACCCGCAACGGCGATGATTTCTATCTGATCAGCACCACGATGCACCTTATGCCGGGCGCACCGGTGATGCATTCAAGAGACCTGGTGCACTGGGAAATGTCTAGCTATGTTTTTCAAACTCTGAATGACAATTCCAAATACGATCTGCTGAACGGAACCGTTTACGGGCGCGGGCAATGGGCATCGTCCATCCGGTATCATAAAGGAAAATATTATGTCTTGTTTTCCCCGAATGACGAACCGTTTAAATCCTATTTCTATGTCACGGATAATCCCGAAAAGGGCAACTGGAAACTCATTACAAGGACCAGGCATTTTCACGACGCCTCTTTGTTCTTTGATGACGATGACCGCGTCTATGTGTTTACTTCCAACAAAGTTTTTGAGCTGAGCCCTGATTTTAAAACGGTTATCGGAAACCCCGACGGTACGCAGGTCTTTCAAAAAGATGAATCTGAAACAGGATTGCTGGAAGGCAACCAGATCATTAAAAAAGATGGGAAATATTACATGATGATGATTTCCTGGCCGAGAGGCGGGAAGCGTCGTC
>JBMDXW010000266.1:0-20655 GCA_048594965.1 Chryseobacterium sp. | reverse complement strand
CGGAAATAACACCGAAAATAAAACGGCAGTTCTCCTCACCGATGTTAATAAGAGAACGCCTCTGGAAAATATTTTCCCGGTAACCTTACCTCTAACCGAAACTCCTGCACCGGATTCGAAAACCAAATATTTTACCAATATTCTGGATTACAGCAAAAACTATGTTTTCAATGTGCTAGGTGAACCGATCGATTTTGAACGGTACAGGGAAATTACTGAAAAAGATAAAAAGATAAATATCGTATTCACGCTCGATATCAGTGCTGCCAATGCGCCGTATGCCTCAATTGTGAAATCTTTACTGCAGGATTTACAGCTAAGGTTTGAGAAACCTTCCTACTTCAATCAGGTGCGGTATGGTGTCGTGCTGTATAAAAATAATCCTTGCGGTGATAATGTCGCCGTGTCTCCGCTCAATACGGATTACAGCAAAATCACTACGTTCATCGATCAGAAGAGCAATGAAATGAACTGTGTCAGCAACAGCGGATATCAGCCGGTAAATGAAGGGCTTATGGCGGCTGGAAATCTTTTGTCCAACTTCCCGGATGAAACCAATATTGTGGTTACGGTGGGAACATCTGCAGCCCAGAACGGGAATATGTATGGCGTGATCAACTCTCTTACGCAGGCTCAGGCCAGGCTCATCATGTTCCAGACCAGCGCCAGATCGTCAGACACCTACAACGACTTTGTTCTGATGGCAGAAAATGTGGTCACCAATACCGCCAAGAACATTGCTGAACTTAAAAAACAGAAAATCATCGATCAGAATGATGTTTTAACGAAAAATAACTTTAATCTTGTCGAAGGAGACGAAGGCTTTTTCTCTCTGGACTATCCGAAACAGAGTATGTCTCAGGGATTTGTTATTTTCCCTAAAAAAGGAGATATTGCAGCGCCGGGTTATCTTAAAAAGTCGGTAGACAGCCTTATTGCACAGGTTACATCAGATAATGCCTCTATGGATAAATCTTTAAATGATTATTTCCATTCTTCAGTAGGAGCCGGGAAAACGGATGTCGATCTCAAGTATAAATACCTCTATCCGGGACTTACAAATCCTGTTCCCGCAGGCATTGCCGCACAGCTTATCAACTATGGAAATCCTTTCCTGGTTAAAGGATACATTCCCAAAGAACTGAAAGACTATAAGCCAGGACTGGAAAAAGGAATTCTGATTTCAGAAAATGAATATGACAATTTAAAATTATTCTACACTGAAGTTTATCAGAATACCGGAGCGGAAAGATCAGACTTCAGCCAGGGAAGAGCCGTGAGAGAATTTGTGAAGCTTCTTAAGAAGTATAATCCTACTTTGAAATTCCTGGATAAAGGCGATCTTTACAAGCAGCCGATGTCCTACGCGGTAGGAGTAAGCACCGGATTTGACAATTCGGAAGAGGAGCTGATGTCAAAATATATGCTGAAAGGATGGAAAAAATCCAAGATCATTACTAATGAAACGGCCAGGAACTATTTCCGTCATTACAAAGATCTGGCAGACCGAATGCTGTCGCACAGGAATGATCCTGCCGTCAAAATTCAGCAGAACGGACAGATATTTTACTGGCTTAATGAGTACTTTATGCCGACCATGCTTCCCACCGAACAGCCCGAGTATACTAAACATTAATGACTTATAAAATCAAAAAGCGGAAAATTAATTCCGCTTTTTGATTTTTTTCGTGTAAATTTTTTATCTTTGATCTTACCCAAATCATAGATATTATGTCACAGCAATCATCTCCTCATGACGGAAAGCACTTCGTCATACAGAAAGGTAAAGCCCAGTGCGATCAGGGTGATCAGTTTCCTATGTTTAAAGTAACTTCCCATCAGAAACATTTCTGGAATGATTCCGATGGAAATAATGATTTTCTGGCAGTCACAGAAGATGACCTCCAATTCAATCCTTCAGGTCCCAGTTTCGGAAAATGCAAACTGAAACCCAGTTCCGGAGGCAATCTGCCCTGTTCATATGCTCCTGCCGGAAAATGGAAGAAAACCTACGATAAGGTAAATATTTTAGGTAAAAAAATAGTAACCGAAGCTTCCGAACTGTCCTGTACCGTCGGAGGAAAGATTACCATTAAAGATCACGGGCAACGCGGACAGATGGGCAAACAGAATGTGAAAAATGCCGACAATAAAACAGTGCAGCACATCAATCCGCTGGTAAAGATACAGAACTACAAAGAAAATGTTCTTGAAAGTGAAATTGACGCATATTAATCATCCTTAAACGCTTTCTATGTCTAAAAAAGGAGTTTCAAAAATTTCCGGGAACCCTAGTCCCAAAATAGGCGAAAAAACAACCTACGTGGTCGCCGACTGGTATCCTGCCACCCCCGCAGCAGAAAGAAATCCTGCTGCCGTCACCTGGGAACTTTTCAAAAAGCGGAATGATGGAAGTTTTACAACCACCAATATCAGGAAGGTAGGAGACGGCAGTTTTACATTCGGTGAGGTAGCTGCTAAAAATACATACCGCATCGAAGCTTATCTTCATCAACCTGAGGGAAAAGGGCCGACTACCATGGATATTACGCCGCAGCCGGCGGGAATTCCAAAAATCACGAAAGTTGACCTGCATTATGTAGATGATTCTCCCGGCACTGTTTTCAGCTATACCGAAAAGCTGGTGGCCAAAGCCCAATGTGTCAATCTCACAGGGAAAAAAGTACTGTTCACCCTTTGGGAAGATGATGCTTCGGGCAGCGGACATCATGCTGGAAATAAATTTGTGGAAAGCCGCGAAGCCGTAGTCGACAGAACAGGAACTGCCACCGTAGAATTTGTCTTAACCAAAGCTTTAATGCAGAAAGCTGCACAGGGAGAAAGAGATCCTAAAGAGCTGGAATTCTATGTGACCGTAGAATATTACAAAGATAAAAAACACGCTTCGGAGAACCGTGAAGTCAAAAACCCTGATTATAAAGCGCCCGGTTCGCCGGCCTCCCAAAAGCCGCAATCAAAAAAAGAGGAAAAAGGGATCATGGATAAAGCTGCAGAATGGTGGGGTGAACTCTGGGACTATGCAGAATCAAAAGGCATCGTAAAACCTGATAAAAAACCTACTCCGCAAAAACCGGAAGGAAAGACGGTAAGCGTCGTCAAAGATCAGGATGCCGGCAGTATCGACTGTGGTGAAAAATACTGCATCAAAAAAGGAGATAAAAATGAACTGGTAAGAGAGATCAATATCCGGCTGGCAGGATTTGGAGGCAACGTACCGACCGACGAGTTTACAGACCGTACCGAGAAAATGATAAAACAATTCCAGCGCGATTATATGAAAGTTCCTGAAACCGGTAAAGTCTGCGGAAATGTTTTGAGAGCCATTGATGAGTTTTCGAGAAACTTTGATATCAGCGCCAATATGTGGAACCAGCTCAAATGCAGCTGCTCTACAAAAGGTAAAAAAGCCAGAAGTAAGCTTCGGGGTATTGAAGAAATGAATAACTGTGATGGCTTCGGAGACGGAACAGGAAAAAATACCTATAAAAAAGACGTTAAAGATGAAGCATTCCATAAATACGAATATCCGGGAATTCACAGGTCTCTTCTGTTTGGATTTAAAGCGCTGCAGTTTTATTTCAGTAAGCAGACAACATATAAAATAGATTCTTTTTCTTCGGGATACAGATGCCGGTTTAAAAATTATTCGACGACCAACCATCAGGGCAAGGCGATGGATATCCAGTTCAGTAAAGGGAGCTGGGCGATCAGAAATGCCGTGAAAAAAAATCTCGTGGAACTGAGGAAAATAAGAGATGATATCTTTATAAAATACCTGGGTGCCCAGAAAGAATGGCCCAATCCCAATCTGTATTCTATAGAACCCATTGATCTGCTGTATACTCCGAAAGGAGAATTGCGCTATGACCATACTTTCAGCTGGATTCATATGGATGTAAGAAAGTTTAATGCCGTGTATCTGGAAGATAAATATTTTTGTAAAAACCTTACCGCTCTCAATGGCAAATCGATCGTTGATTTAGCCATTGAGTTAGGATTTACCAATACCTGCAAATGCTATAAGAAGTTCGAATCGCAAACCGCCAAGCCTGCCGCTGCGAGCTCAGAATCCTGTGAAGATAAATTTAAAAAAGTCGCACCTATCATTCTGGAGCATGAAGGAGGATATAAAAATGAACCCAGCAAAGATAAAGGGGATCCTACCAACCGCGGAATATCTTGGCCCGTCTGGCAGAAATATGCAAAAGAGGATCTTGGGGTAGAGCCTACCGAAGAAAACCAGAAAAAACTTACCGAAGCCCAGGCAACCATCATTTATAAAAAGAGATACTGGGAACCAAAAGGGTATTGTGAGGTCGAGAATTTAAAGGTTGCGTTAATGGTGTACGACTGGAGCATTACTTCAGGAGGAGCGATCAGGGAGGTACAGAAATTGCTGGTGAATGAATTCCAGCAGACCATCACGATAGACGGAGGCATGGGAAAAGATACGGCCAAGGCCCTGAATGCACCGGAAGATCAGGAGAAGCTGCTCAAAAGGATCAGCGAAATCCGAAAGGCCTACTATGATCATGGGGCCGAACAGGGTTGGTTCTCGCAGGATTATCTGAAAGGTCTTAAAGCCAGGGTGGATAAGTGTATGAATTATTCGTTATAAATTTCAAATATGATTAATAGATTTCTGGTACTGATGTGCATCATCAGTGCAATGATAGCCTGCAAAGGCGGAAATTCGGAAAGTAAGATAAAATCTGATGCATCGGCCGTCATAAAAAAAAATCATGAGGTCTCACAATCCGTCTCACTGCCGGAAACCTGGAGATGGAGATCCGATGATAAAAGCCGCGAATTTACCGTTAAGATCATCAGGCTTACCAAAGATTCACTGATTGCACAATATTGCGCGGTCTATGACAATGGCGCAAAGATGGATTGCGATTTTGATCAGAACATCAATATTAAGACGGCATTTGATAAAGAAAAGAATGCTTATATAGGGACTTTTAATAGTTTTTTTAATTCAGGTAAAGGAATTTGCAGTATAGAAAGGTCTGCAAACATCCTGGCCTGGAAAATTTTAAAAATACCTGCAGGGGAATATTATGCTCCGACAGGCTGTATTCTTAAAAAGCAGGAAGGCCTTAACGAAAAAACGGCTTCTGCTGACAAAAAAAGTGCGGCAAATTCAGATATTTATCCCTTAGACAACAGCAATCTCAGTGAAAAGATTAGTCTGAAAACGAATGCTGATGATTATCTGAAACAGCTTTTCAGTCAAAAATACCAGCTGACTACCGATGCTTATGCAGAATTGCCTTCCAATGGTGATTACAGCCTGTTTATGATCAACAATGTAAGCGGAGACAGTGATCTGATGTATCTTATTACCGTAAAAGGGCAAAAACTGATCGACGGGCTTGAAATCGCAAACAGCAATGGAGATGACGAAGAAGAAACAGTCTTCTCGTTAGATAAAGCAGGTCAGGTTTCTATCTACTCAAAAACAGCGGATCAGAAGACCTTGCAGAATATCTATCAGTTATCGGATAACGGTAAATTTATAAAAAGGAAATGAGATCTAAGAGCAGATCAGAACGGGTTTTTATTAAAATAGGACCTCTCAAAAAATTCAGATAGTAAAATAAGAGGCTGTGCAGTGCATAGTCTCTTTCAATTTAATGATTCTTCAAAATAAAATTTTTTTGATGGAAAATTATGGTATTTTTGGGTAATCAACACATAAAATAAATTGGGTATGATCACTAAGAGTTTTATCGGTCTGTGCCTGTTCACAGCGCTTTCACTGTCCTCTTGTAAAAAGAATGATGATAAACATACTGAGCGAAAAAAAGATTCTTCCGTTGCTTCGCCGGCAATGAAACCGGATCACGAAGCTGTTACGGGACGAACATCTGTCGGAAAGGATTCAGCCGACGTTGACGGAAAAGATAGTGACAGAGCAAACGTGCCTGCATCAAAAAAGGAAGTTGAAGGAACTTTTATTGCAGAAAATTGTGATGGCGGAAGATTTTCAATCGAATTTAAAAATATCGGCGGACAGCCTACCTTTAAAATTTTTGATCAGAAGAAAATAATAGCTGCGGGAAATGTTTCTGCCGAAACCGATGAGAAAACAGGAGAAATAATCAACCTTGAAATAGGAGAAATCGGTGGTCTTTATGAAGGCGACAAAATCGTTATCCAGAATTATGGGAATTCCATGAATGAATTTGATCATTTCAGCCAGTGCGGCGACAAATATCTGGAATTTACCAGAAAAAAATGATTTTCAGCTTTTTGATGCCCTGCGGATCATTTTGTAATGTGAAATTTTTCCTGTAAATTAGGTTAAGCCAAAAACAGAATATATGACCGTTCATTTTATACTTTCCGGGGAAACGCTGGAAAGCATATCTGAAGAAATTAAGCTTGAAAATCCCAGCTACCTTAAAGAATTTCACAACCGGCATTGTGCGAGGGAAGACTATATCGATGAAGAGCTGATCCCGCACAAAAAACTCCTGATTCCGGATATTAATACCATCCGTGAATACAACAGCAGGAACGATGCCCCTTTTAAAGCTCCTGAATTAAATCCCGATATTCCTTTCGAGCCTGAAAATTTCAGCAGGATATACAATGTTTTTAGCGAAGAAACCTATGAAACCGCACTCGGGAAAAAACAAAATGCACTGTCTTATACAGTTTCGGTAAAATGGGTCAGAAGAGAGCCTGACTCACATATTTTTCATCTGTTTAAAAATAACTTTTCTGAAGAACGCGAAAGTATGCTGGGAGAACTAGCCTCCGAATCCATCCGGTCACTCAATCCGCTGGAAGTGAAAACGGATCTCAAGGGAAATATTCTGAAAGTAGGTCTCACGCCCCACACGACCGACAATTTTGAAAAGATCATGGAACGTCTGGCGGACCTTTTTCCTGATCCCTATGCAAAAATTTATCTTGAGGAATTTAAAATAGCAGTTCTTAATCAGGAAATTTTCAATAAAAGAATGATGGAAGATGTTTTCATTAAAAATTATTTTGCTGCTCTAAGAAATCCTTTTCAGAACGGAAAATCATACCTTCGGCAGTCAATAGGAGAGGAAGATACAGAGGTAATGCTCCGGCAGAAAGTTGCAAATACGCAAAATGATGATAAAATCATCCTGGTGCAGACACTCACTGAAGAAATTGATGATCTGGGATTTTCCGGTAAATATACACTTTCGGCGGACAGTGGATGGGTTGAAAATATTGAAATCCGCTATGTTATCTCTCAATACGGTGTTAAAAACACCAGCTGTTTTAAGGCTGAAAAACTGTCGTAAAGGCTTTCAGTAAAGGGTTTTTGGATCTGTGTTTTATCCTTAGTCGTAGAATTACTACACGAAATCGTAGAATTACTACAAAAACTGAGATTCGTCATAAAAACCTTTTCTAAGAAGACAGGCTCCCCTACCTTTGTAACACAATCACCGAATCACAAAATATTATTAACGATTAAAATTTACCATCATGGCAGCAAATTCAAGAGGAATTCTTAAATTCAATGGAGGAGAAGGTCAAAAATTATTAAAGCTGAACTACAGCGTATCGAGATCTACGGATGTATCGGGTAGAGTAGCTTCAGATCCTTCCAACGCAATCATCAAAGTTACCGTAGAAGCAACAGAAAAATCAGATATTCTGGAAAGCTTACTGAACGGAAAATACAAACCTACAACAGGAGAAATCACTTTCAATAAATCTCACGAAGAAGGTACCTTGATTACCTTAAACTGGGAAAACGGATATGTGATCCAGCACGAAGTAGACTTCGATGCCGTAGACGAAAACAGCATGCTGATCAGCTTTATTATCAGCGCTGAAACCATTGATTACGGTAATTCCAAGTATGAAGGACTTTGGCCTTCAAGCTAAAAATTCACGTAATTTAATATTCATAAGGGAAAAGACTGTCATCAAGAGGCGGTCTTTTTTTCCATTATGAATCATTAATTTATTATGTTTTGAATAATATTTTTAATTTCAAACAGGTGAACGGTTTTATCTTTTCAAAAAAAACTGATATCTTAGTAAAAGGTAAACTTTCAGGCGATTATGGATTAGTTTTTGCTGCTGTTTAGCGAAAACATAACCGATGAAAAAAGCACCACCAGAAAATATTAATTTGAAAAATACACAATGGGAGTACTAGTAACCAACGAGACCGTAAAACAGCTGTTTCATATTGCACAGTCCATCGCGAAAGAAAATTATAACGCAAATTACGGCGGACCGCATATCCTTCAGGCCTTAATGCATAAAGATATCGGTCTTTCAGATTTCCTTAAAAGCATTGATAAAGATCCGGGATATTTCTATGAATGGGCAGATGTCCGCATAGAAGACTATCCGAAAACCTCACATTTGCCTGATGAGGTAAAAGAGGACGAAACAGTGGATACGATCGTGGAGGAAGCTGATGATATCAGGTTAAAACTTGGCCTGGACGAGATAACACCCATCTGCATCCTTACGGCGATTGTAAAGCCACAGGTCGCTTTTTCACTGCAGCAGTTGAAATCGCTTCCACTGAGAGAACACGAAATTTTCAACCTCTACAGGAAAGATACGCCTTACGAAAATTTAGGAAACAATGAGTTTTCCTCTGTTTTTTCAAACGGATCGGAATATTCCGACAACGCTTTTCCGTCCATTAAAAATTATTGTGTGGACCGCACCGCTCAGGCTCGTAAAGGCGAACTGGAAAACATCATCGGAAGAGATAAAGAATTGCGGATGCTGGTAGAAATCCTCTGCCGGAGAAGCAAACCGAATGTCATCATCATCGGTGAGCCGGGCGTTGGTAAAACAGCACTTGTAGAAGGTTTTGCCATTGAAATCACGAAAGGGAATGTTCCTGAAATGCTTAAAAACGGAACTTTACTGGAACTGGACACAGGGGCTTTACTCGCCGGAACTTCCTACAAAGGCGAAATTGAAGATCGTCTTAAAAAAGTGATTAATGAATGCAAAAAAATAGAAAAAGCCATTCTCTTTATTGACGAAATTCATACCCTGCTGGATCCTAAAGGCAGTATCGGAAACGTCGCCAATCTGCTGAAACCGGAGCTGGCAAGAGGTGAAATCACCGTAATCGGAGCCACGACACAGGAAGAATACCGGAAAATAATAGAACCCGAACAGGCATTTAACAGGCGTTTTGAAGTGCTCACCGTTAATGAGCCGGACGAAAAGACCTGCGTGAAAATGATTGATGTTCTGTTGGAAGGATATAAAAAGCATCACGGCATCGAAGTGGAAAAAACAGCCTTGCCCGAATGTGTACGTCTTGCTAAAAGATATGCTAAAGGTAAAAAACTGCCGGATGCCGCAATCGATTTGCTGGACCGGACAATGGCTGCCATAAAAATGCTCGATGAGCTTTCCGAAAAAGAACTGGAAAGCTGGAAAAACAGATACGATGAAATTCTTAAAGAAGAATTTTTTGACGAAAAAGATAAAGCTGATGAGCTCATCTGGACTTATAATTTACTCAGGGATAAAATCAGCCCTATTTTATGGGGATCGCTGAGTGAGCAGCCCCAGATCGACAATTCCATGCCGGTAGAGCAGATTCAGAAAACGATTGAAGATACGTATGCAGAGCTTCTGCAGCATGCCGCGAAAAAAAGAGAAAAAGTAGACCGTCTTGAGCTGGCAGCGGTCATGGCGGCAAAGACAAATATTCCGATCGGGAAAATTCAGGCTCAGGAAAAAGAAAAGCTTCTCAATATGGAGTCGCTCCTGATGAACAGGGTGGTTGGGCAGGATCATGCATTGAAGATCCTTTCTGACGCTATTGTAGAAAACCGTAGCGGACTGAATAAACCGGGACAGCCGATCGGCTCTTTCTTCCTTCTGGGACCTACGGGAACCGGGAAAACAGAATTGGCAAAATCAATGGCAGAGCTTCTTTTCAATGACGAAAAAGCGATGGTTCGTTTCGATATGTCCGAATTTAAGGAAGAGCATTCGGCAGCACTGCTGTATGGCGCGCCTCCGGGATATGTAGGTTATGAGGAAGGAGGTATGCTGGTAAATAAAATCAGGCAACAGCCGTACACGGTGGTTTTATTTGACGAAATTGAAAAAGCGCATCATTCGGTTTTTGATGTTTTTTTACAGATCATGGACGAAGGAAAAGTCCACGATAAACTCGGAAAAGAAGGGGACTTCAGCAATGCCTTGATATTATTTACTTCCAATATCGGAAGTGAAGAGATCGTAAAGCAGTTTGAAGAAGGAAAAGTTCCGGAATCATCATCTTTAATGCAGATCATGTCAAATTCGGGGCGTTTCAGACCGGAATTCCTGGCGAGGATTACAGAAATTATTCCTTTTGCGCCGATCACCGAATCTATTGCAGAAAGAATCTTTAACATTCAGCTGAAATCACTTCACACCTCGCTCACAAGATTGGGAATTGCGCTTAAGATATCAGATGAAGCCGTAAAAAATCTTGCATTGGGAGGATTCAGCAGTAAATACGGAGCCCGACAGATCTCCGGAGTGATAAGATCTCAGTTGGCAAGACCGATTTCCAAAATGATCGTCCGTGAAGAAGTGAAGGCCGGGCAGACCATTTATGTCGACTGGAATACCGAGGAAGAAAAATTAAACTGGAAAGTGGAATAAACGAAAAGATATACGTTAAATTTTTAATTTACGTTAATATTATATGAAACCAAATCTCAAGAATATTGTCCTGACAGGAATTTTGCTGTTGTGCTCACAGATCATGAGTGCGCAGTTTCTCTCTGCTTCGGATACTTCGGAGAGCAGCGTGAGGAAATACAAAAGAATCATCGGTGCCAACAAGGAGATTGTAGAATTTATAGAATATTCTTTAGCACAAAAAGGCTTACCGAAACACCTGAGAAATCTTGCGCTCATCGAATCGCATTTCAACCGGAATATTACTTCCGGCGCCGGTGCTGTTGGTGTCTGGCAGTTTATGACGTCTCACGCCAACCAGTACGGACTCACCGACCAAAACCGGACTGATCTCTATAAAAGCACGAAAACGGCGGTGGTCTCTCTCGCTAATCTGTATAAAAAATACAACAACTGGGTGACGGTGGTAGCTGCCTATAATTGTGGTGAAGGAAATATTGCAAAGGCTATGGCGGCAGCCAATTCTTCTCAGTATCACATATTTTACAAATTTTTGCCGGAAGAAACCATTAATCATGTCAGAAAATATCTGAACGCTTGCTATGCCACCGGAGAACTGCAAAGTGTTCTGAGTAATTATAATTCTTCCAGAATGAATACCGTCTTTTTTGTTAATGGCGGCAGCGGCAAAAACAATGAAACCATGGCGGAAACAGATATTAATGCAGGTTTTAATATAAATGTCATTGCCGATGAACTCGATATCGATGTTGCCAGGCTTCTGTCCTGGAACCCGGGGATTTCCCAGGCGCTTCAGGATAAAGGTGAGGGAACATTATATCTTCCGAAAGACATTATGCCGGACTTTTTGTTAAGAAAAAATAAAATCCTGTCGCGGTCCATAAAAGAAACCAATAGAATGAATCCCAAACCGTAAGCAATACCAAGCGATCATGTTTAACCTATCCAAATCACAGGTCATATGAAAACAGAATCACCAAATATACCACAGAGCCCTTCATTCCGTCCTTCACAAAATGCAGACGGAATTTCGGAAAATCATCATGCCGGAATCAACCGGTTGGTAAAGCTTTCCCTAGTTATTGAAGGCCAAGTTATTAAGTATTACAAACATTTTAAGCTGACGCAAAGTACCCGTAAACACCACGAATTCAGCGTTACCCTGGCGCATGATGCTTTGGGTGACCGTCAGACCCATACGCTGGATGAGGCCAATAAATTCCTGGGAAAACGGCTTACCGTTGTGATTTCGTATAAAGATATCGACAACAGCCCTGAAAGAACCTTTGTCGGGGTTATCACAGGCGTGGGCTTCAGCCAGGAAAGAATGAGTCTCGGGAATATTGTACTCACGGGATACAGCCCTACCATTCTTCTGGACGGCGCCCCTCATATTCAGAGTTTCGGAGGAGAATCGCCGGTCAATATGGGAATTATTGCCAATGAAGTGATAAAGCAGGGAATTGATACAGGACGTTTTGATGTGAGGGTAGACACCAATGATTATTCGCAGATCATCTACAGCAGCCAGTACGATGAAACGCATTACAATTATCTGGCAAGAATGGCTGAAGCTTATGGTGAACAGTTTTATTATGACGGCGAAGTGCTTCACTTCGGAAAACTGCCTCCACAGAATAAACCGATTAAATTAACGTATGGCAGCAGCGCCAATGATATTCGCGTTGAATTAAAAGCCGTTCACACCAAGCCGCAGTTTTATGGATACAACAGCAGTAAAAATGAAAAGCTTACCTCGGGAGAGACTCCTATTCAGCATGTGGGAGATTTAGCCAAAACAGCTTATGCCCACAACGAAAAAATTTATAAAACGCCGGCGCTTCAGATCGCCCCTATCAAAGCAACTACGCACCTTGATGTGGAATATTCCCAGAAAAGTACTTCAGGGAGCCAGGCCGTAAACGTATTTTCTTTATCAGGAAATACCACCGTGCCTTTTTTACATCCCGGCTGTGTCGTGGATGTTCAGATGCGGAAGATCGATACCAACGAGTCTTCCTATTTCACCAGGATTATGGTAACGGAAGTTTCGCATGAAGTAGATACCAGGGGACACTACACGGGAAGTTTTGAAGGAATTGCTTCCGACACGGGCTTTCTTCCCAAACCTGAATTTAGGATCCCTAAAGCGGAACCGCAGATCGCAACCGTAATTTCAAATACAGATCCTGAGGGCCAGGGAAGAGTGCAGGTGAAATTTGACTGGCAGACCAATGATACGACTCATTTTATCAGAATGATGAGCCCCGATGCGGGAGGAACCGATCAGATCACCCAAAACAGGGGTTATGTAGCGATTCCTGAAGTCGGAGACCAGGTCATGGTGAATTTTGTGCACAGTCATCCCGACAGACCGTTCGTTATGGGAGGCATGTTCCATGGCGGTATAGGATTGGGCGGCGGTGTTGATAACCGTGTAAAATCCATCCAGACCAGAAGCGGGCACCGGCTGATTTTCACCGAAGATGAAAGCATTGTCATTACAGATAAATCAGGAAATAAAATTCACCTTGATACTACCGGCAGCAATATTACGATCACCGCTCCGGAAACCATGACGCTGAATTGTAAAAATATGAATATCAACGTTGGAGAAAACATGAATACCAACGTCGGAATGAACATCTCCGAAATTGCAGGAATGAACCGCAACAGCAACGTCGGAATGCTCAACATGCTGAGTGTAGGAACCGATTTTATCACCAATGTGACGGGAGAAATGGTAGAGTACATTCAAGGGAATAAGGAGTCGCACACCGACAAAGACCGTGTAAGTACCAGTAACGGAAAAATTACGTCTCAAAGTGTCGGCAACCACGAACAGCATTCTGATAAAGAGGTACAGAATAATTCAGGAGAGAAATCTAAAAATTATTAATGCGCTATGAAACAGACATTCGTAGGTGGAAATATTGTGGAAACAACCGGAGGAAATAATCTTTCCTACGCCAGGGATGTTATTGAAAATGTCGGAAGTCAGGTCATTCAGAAAGGACAGGAAAAAGGTGTGAGCTACGGAAAACAAGCTGCACCCCCGAAAAATAAAAAAATCTATGATGTCGTCATGTTTGTGGCGGGAACCACAGATCCTGTCAACACCACCGGACTGAAACACCAGGCCAACACCGACTACTGGCAAAGCAGCAAAGATAATTTCTGGAACAAAATAAAAGAGCTGAAACCACAATTCCTCAACCTTCATATTGAGGGCAGCTTCTTCAGCTGGTCCGGAGATAATGATACCAAAGAAAGAAACCTGGCCGCAGCAAGACTTTTAGACCTGTTTTTAAGAGTTTATAAATTCTGGACCAATCAGGAAGTGCACCTTCATCTCATCGGGCACTCTCATGGTGGAAACGTGATCAATCAGTTTACGGAGCTTATTGCTAAAGATTCAAAATTTCCAAAAGAATGGAAGGTGAAAAGCATTACGTATTTATCGACCCCTTTTTTCCAGCATAAGCATCAGCTCAATCATTCGAAGCTGCACAAGCAATGTCAGATCATCAATGTTCACAATGAGTATGATCTTACGCAGCAGCTGATTGCAGATTTCAGTCTGGTCAATCTTGAAGGACTGATCAAGCAGTTCCAGATGGAAAAGTTTGATAACGGGATCACAACGCTGAAAAGTGTTAATAGGCAAGCGATTACAAAATACCTCAAAGGATTCCCTACCAGGAAAACCGCAACCGCCGCATGGGCAGAAATGGCGAAGGCATTTTTAGGGATCGGTATGATTACCAAAGAGTTTATCGCTTATATCAATTCTTTAAAATTGGAAAATTCCAATCTTACGGCGGAAAAGAACTCATTTGTAAACCTTCTCAATAATTTCCTGCAATGGACGACTGATGTCCGCAGAAATTATGAAAATGGCGGAAGTTATGATAAAATAACCTGGGCTAAAAACCTTAATCTTACTCAGGGAATGAGAGTCCTGAATATTCTTTTCGACATCAGAAGCGGCGTGAACGACAGCTACATTTTGAATTTACTGGCGAAAATATTCAGGGCTCAGGCAGGGATTACAGACACCATTGAAGTAACTTCCTGGAACCCGTCGAAACAGACTAAAGGCTTACCGCTTACCCATGTTCCGATCTATGATAAAGACCCTTATCACAGCAGAAACAAAAGAAACCAGTGTAAAAACTTTATTGCAGGTGCCTCTTCTGCAGTGCACAACAATAATCTACAAGAAGTTTTGATGAGATTGCTGAGCCAGTTTATAAAACCTGATCAGCTGGCAGATTATATCGACTATATCAATTACGCTGAATATGTTTTTACCGGAAATCTTGATGCACAATTAAAAATATTAAGAGGAAATTTTGAGAGATATCATACATTGGTAGAAAGATATTATGCAGATCTGGTAACTCCTAAAGATGAAGCAGAAATCAAAGATATGATGCACAGACCGGGAACTGTTCCTTACCTGGCCATGGCATCCCACAGTCTCAGTCACACACAGTTCTGGCCGGAAGTGGAAGCAGGTCTGAAAAAATCTTTCAGCTCCGGCATAAATCCGGGATATATGAAAAAATAAAATATGAAAAACCCAAAAAGGCTGGCGCTGTTCAGTATTATTATATTTATTGTATCTACGGCAGCTGCATCGTATTGGTATATTCAGCTGCATTATTACCGGGAGCATGATCTGGATAACCTTTCGACCATCATTACCCAGGTAGGCCTGGTTTCGGGAGCGATTACAACATTGATATTTGTATTGATCAGTCAGGTGGTGAAGAGGATAAAAGATAAAGGATTGAGATCGTTCCTGGTCGTTATTCTGGTTATATTTTTTATTGTTTTTGTCTATCATTTAACGCTCAATATGGTCTTTTATCATACGGATAGCACGCAGTCTTTTATAGGATCCTTACTGGAATTTTAACCAGGTTTCTATTAATTAATCACTAGCATTATGAAAAAAGTAGCTTTTATATTCTTCCTTAATGGGTCTCTGGCGGTATTTGGACAGTCGGTTCAGAAGATCGTTAAAGATCTTGATGGAGACTCGGTAAAAGATACGGTACGCATTGACAACAGTTCCAAAACCATTATCTGTGCTTTGTCATCACAGAAATTTAAAAGAGTGGAAAGTGGAAAGATTCAGAAATTAAACTTTGGGAATACACTTGTACAAACAAAAAAAGGTTTCGAATTCTGGAATGACTTCGACAGATCGGGATTCAGATGTGTCTTCGAATACGATCCGAAAGCAAAAAAAATGCAGCTTGTTCAGATGAGGCGGATCGATGATGTTTTGAGTTACGAATATGGAGATAAAGCAAAAGGAAAATCTACGGTAAATCTCATTACCCATCAATATACAGGTGATTTTTTTAAAGCAGTTAACAGAAAGCTTCAGAAAATCCCGACGATTAAAACGAAAATGATCTTTCCAAAAACTTACCTGGAAACTTTCAGTGACGCCATTTGTTTTGAGTATGAGGAGAAATGCCTTGCACTGTATAAAAACCACGAAAAATAATAAGTTGTTTTTTTTATATATTGAATCCGACAGGTGAATCTTCCTGTCGGATTTTTTGATTAAAATTTTTAGATCAGATCGTCTTAAAAATCTTTCAGTAAAATCTTAAATAATTCTTAATAACTCCCTGTATTGTGTAATTGTTATTAGTGTTAGTATTCGGTTTTATAAAGATAATTCGCTGTAATTTAGTCTTTTAAAAAAAATATATATCTTTTATCGTAGAATTACGACATCAAATCGTAGAATTACGACAAAAAATAAAAATGATAATCCAAAACTTTTGAAATCAAAAATTGTGATCTATCTTTGACTCACCAAATCAGACAAACCAACCAAATCACAAAATATTATTAACGTTTAAAATTTACGAATCATGGCAACAAATTCAAGAGGAATTTTAAAATTCAACGGAGGCGAAGGTCAAAAATTATTAAAGCTGAACTACAGCGTTTCAAGATCCACAGACGTATCTGGTAGAGTAGCTTCGGACCCTTCAAATGCATTGATCAAAGTTACAGTGGAAGCTACTGAAAAATCAGACATTCTGGAAAGCTTACTCAATGGGAAGTATAAGCCTACAACAGGTGAAATCACTTTCAACAAATCTCACGAAGAAGGTACGCTTATTACCCTTAACTGGGAAAATGGTTACGTAATCCAGCACGAAGTAGACTTCGATGCCGTAGATGAAAACAGCATGCTCATCAGCTTTGTGGTAAGTGCTGAAACTATCGACTACGGAAATTCCAAGTACCAAGGGCTATGGCCAAGCAGCGGTAACTAAAAACCTGCAATCATCTTAGTAAAAAATAAAATTGGTTACAGAATAGCTCAGCTCACAGGAGTAGCTATTCTGTTTTTTCATTTTGGAATCAATTATTTTGTGCGGCAATGTACGGTCACCAATAATGGAGGCTAGGTCAGATTTATTTGGCTCGTTTCAGATAAATTTATCATTTAAAATAAACACACCAATCATCAAAATATAAGGCTATGTTTCAGGATGATCACACACCGAAAATCGCTCCCGAAGGATCACCTTCCGGGATAAAACCGATGGGAAAAATCCGGGAAGTTGCGCGAGAACAGGCAGTAAACAAGGCAACCGAAAAATTTCAGGAAAAAACAAAAGACACTGAAAATGAGGTGACAAAAAAAATGGCGAAGGCCCAGGCTTATACCGGGATTGCGCAAACCACTTCAGGAATGCTGCTCAACCAAAAACTGCAACCCAATGCACCCGCTTTGGTCGAAAATAAAGTCTGGTCCCAACAGCCGACCTCAAAGATCCACAATGCCAGTGCCATTCCGGAAAGCCAGATACAGGGAATCAACCGCGTGGTAAAGCTTGATATCATGGTTGAAGGGAAAGCGGTCAGACATTTCAAGAATTTCCGTCTCGATCAGAGTGCTACCCGGCATCACGAATTTACCTTAATGCTTGCCCATGATACGTTGGGAAATGCGGAAAACCATAACCTGGAAGAAGCACAAAGTTTTCTCGGAAAAAGAATCACCGCTACTTTTAAATATAAAGATGTTGAGGACGGCCCTGAAAGAAGTTTTGTGGGCGTTATTACAGAAGTTGGTTTCAGCCAGGAAAAAGGAAGTTTGGGAAATATCGTACTCACCGGTTACAGCCCTACCGTTCTTCTTGATGCTGCACCGCATATACAAAGCTTTGGCGGTGGCCAGGAAATCAGTCTTAACAGTATTGCCGATCACATCATTAAAGAAGGTCTTGGAAATGGAAAATTTGATTTTCGCGTGGATGCGCAACATGGAAATGTTTCATACAGCTCCCAATATGAAGAAACCCACTATAACTATTTAGCAAGAATAGCAGAAGCCTACGGAGAACAATTCTATTATGATGGGGAAGTCCTTCATTTCGGAAAATTGCCTCCACAGGAACAGCCTGTAAAGCTTACGTACGGAAGCAGTGTCCATGATGTTAAAATAAGAATGAAGGCCCAGCACGTCAATCCCAGTTTTTACGGGTATAACAGCAGTAAAAATGAAAAACTGACAACCGGAAGCTCCAAAATCACCCATACTTCGGATATCGCAAAACGGGCTTATGAGATCTCTGAAAAAACTTTTACCACGCCCTCGCTAAGGGTGGCGCCTATTAAAGCCATATCCTTCATGGATGTCGAAGCTTCTCAGAAGGGAACTGCAGGAAGCAGGGCAGCAGATGTTTTTGTTACATCAGGAACCACCACTGTTCCATTCTTATATCCGGGATGTATTGCCGATATTGAAATGCGTAAGACCGAAAGTAATGAAACTGCCTACTTTACCAAATTAATGATTACTGAAGTGCATCATGAGGTAGATGCGAGAGGATATTATACAGGGACTTTCTATGCCATCGCCTCGGATACGGGATTTATTCCGCGTCCTGAATTTCAGTTTCCGAAAGCCGATGCCCAGTTTGCAAAGGTAATTTCCAATACCGATCCTTTGAATCAGGGACGAGTACAGGTGCAGTTCGACTGGCAGAACGGATCATCCACTACAGAATATATCCGTGTGATGACTCCCGATGGCGGCGGCAGTGAAAAGGTAAGCAAAAACAGAGGTTTTGTAGCCATTCCCGAAGTCGGAGATCAGGTAGTGGTCAATTTTGCACACCAGCATCCGGACAGGCCGTTTGTTATGGGCGGAATGTTCCATGGCGGTGTCGGCGGAGGGGGCGGTACCGGGAATAATGTTAAAAGTTTAAGCAGCAAAAGCGGCCATATCATCAGTCTCGACGATGGCGGAGGGATGACCGTTCGTGATAAAGATCAGAATACCGTTTTCCTGGATGGAGCCGGTAACATCAGCATCGACAGTAAAATTTCCATTGCTTTAACATGTGGAAGCAGCTCGATCGTTATGGATAAGGACGGGAATATTACGATTAAAGGAAAGGAAATTATAGTGCAGGGCGATAATATCGGAGTTGGGGGAACTGCCAGCATAGGAATTGGCGTAGGCCCCGAAGGCGGAGATCCGAGTTCAGGGATCGGTATTGAATCGGCCAAGCTGGATATCGGAACCACCACGCTTTCAATGGGAGCCCAGACAGAAGCAAACCTCAGCAGTGCCAAGATCAATATTGGGGGAGGAAGCGAAACCAACATCGTAAGCGGAACAGTAAAACTGAATTGACAATAACCTATGAATCCTGTAGATCTGGAATTGGTAAAATTAAAAAGGAACTGGCATAATGTTGTTAAAAACAATATGCTGAAACCCATGCTGATTGCCCTCGGCGAAAAACATGAGACCGATCTTTTCGACGGATTTATGAAATCAAGATTATCCGAAGATAATGAAGAGGACGATATTTTTCTTATTCATTACCAGGAATTTACCGGAGCAGATTCTTTTGGACAGATTTTGTTCGATGAATGGAAAGCGTATTATGAAATGCTAGAAAAGAGCCGGGAAAATACGCCCGCCTGGAAACTCGATGTTCCGGAGAATGATTTTAAAACTGATGCTTACAAGGCTTTTTTTCCGCTTCTCGAGATCAAAAAAAACTTTCCTGAGGTCAGAGACGCAAAGATCTTTCTTTACATCGCTCCTGTAAGGATCAGCAATAGGGATGAATTATCATTATGGGTAAAAGAATGGTGTGAAATCTGTGAAAATTCGGGAAAAGAGGACATCAAATTAGTCTGGGCCGAACATCATACCTATAAGACATTGCCGGAAAATCTATCTGCACATTACTTCAGGGTTGAGGTCGATATTCATCAATTGATGCAGAACACCGCCGCCCACACCAACAGGAAAAAAAACAGCGCAGACACCGATTTCCAGCAGCAGATCCTGACAGCCAGTAACCATTTAAGCAAAGGACGGTTTAAAGAAGCAGAGTTTTCATTAAGAAAGGCGGTGAAATTAGCCAGAGAGCAAAATAACAGGCAAGGTGAAATTTCAGCCTATTTTATGCTGACACAAGCCTATATCGCCGACAGAGAAAAAGACAAAGCGGAAGATACTTACCGTACAATATTCGAAGAAGTAGAATCAGGATCGTCTCTTGAAGTTCAGATGTATATGAATTACGGAAGTTATTGCCTGGGGAATTCAAAAAAGGCAAAAGCCGAAAAAGCATTTGAAAAAGCAGCGGAAGTTGCCTTGGCAGCAGGCGAACCGGCAATGGCCATCGAATGCTACCGCATCATCGGAACCCTTAATGATACCGCCCTGACCCGGGAAAAAATGATCCGGTACTTTGAGAAATGTCTGGACATTGCAAAGTCTATGGCTCCGGAAGCAAGAGCATCCAGCAGTATCAGATTTGTAGCATCCATGCTTTTTATTAAATATGAAGGGGATAAGGACAAGAAAACAGCTTTAGATCAGGAAATGAAAGGTTATTTCGGAGAAGATTGGAAAGTAAGCGTTGAGAAGCCATCTTATGGTTAATACGCAGGAGTTAAAAAGTTTTACTATTGAGATTT
>JBMDXW010000265.1:0-5902 GCA_048594965.1 Chryseobacterium sp. | reverse complement strand
GAAGAATGTTTGGCAGAAAATAAACCAATGTATCTTTCGATAGAATAGTTTACAATGTAGATATAGCTGTAATAGCCACGACTTTATTGCTGATAACTATAATTTTGTAAGACATTTATGAGTTAAAATAATAAAGCAGTCAGCAATGGCTGCTTTTAACTTTATGAATGGATATTCTTTTAAAACTTCTTTCAGTATTTGAAATGTGCGGGAACTGATTTTAGTTGCACATACAAATTTCAAATTCAATAAATTCCTCTTTAAAACTTATCCACAAAAATAAAACACGACACCTTTTGTCGCATGAAGCCCATATATTTGTGTCAGAAACTTTTAATAATGAAAAAAGACTTTTACCTGACAAGATATGCGTTAATCATCAAAAGATTAGAAAGTTCTCCTGCTACCTATGGCCAATTGGAAGAATATCTGCTGAACTCTTTCGAGTTTCAGGACGCGGATATTAAAAGCTACTCGATCCGTACTCTGCAAAGGGATATCCGGGAGATTTCCGACCTTTTCAACCTGTCGATCCACAACAAAAAAAAGGGAGACAACCGGTATTATATCGAAAGCCGACCCATTATGGAAGTCGACGAATACAACCAGAAATTGCTGGAATCTTTCCAGGTGAGCAATGCCCTCAACCTGCACCCCGACTTCTCAGATTTTATCTTTTTTGAAAGCCGGAAACCCACCGGAGTCGAACATTTCTACGATTTGTTTTTTGCCATCAGAAACAAAAGAATCGTTTCTTTTGAGCATTACAATTATAAAAACAAGCTGATGACCTCGCGGAAAGTTCATCCTTTAGCTTTGAAAGAATCCAAAGACCGGTGGTACCTTATTGCCATCGATACCAAAGACAAAGCCCTGAAATCCTTCGGCCTCGACAGGATCAATTACCTTGATGTAAGCGACAGGCAATTCAGGGAAAATTATAAGTATAACTTCAGGGAACATTTTAAAAATGCCTTCGGCGTAATGAATCTCACCGCACAAAACCCTCAGAAAATTGTCTTGAAATGCAGCAGGCATCAGGGAGAATACATCAAGAGTTTCCCACTTCACCAGTCTCAGAAAGAAACGAAAGAAACACCTGAGGAAATATTTTTTGAATTCTTTTTGCATCCTACTTATGATTTCATGCAGGAGATTTTATCCTACGGAAAAGAAGTTCAGGTTTTAGAACCGAAGATTTTAGTTGACGAAATCCGGAGCCATTTGCAGGAGTCTTTAAACCACTATATGAAAGGCTGAAACAGGTAAAGGTTTTTTTGACTACATTTACATAAATATATCACGTGAGATTCCTGTTTTCCTATCTGTTTTGTTTAATTTCCTTTCTTTGCTCTTCACAGCAGACCGAAGATTTCAGACTCGTTAAGCAATACTACAACCAACATCGCTCTATGCTCAGCAATGAGTTTAAGAAAAAATTTGATGCAGAGACAGACAATTTTCACAAAGCTTCCGTAAAGAGTGATTACCTGCTGTTCATGCAGAAAATGGACAGCATCGAAAATGTAGCACTAACCGCCGTTCTTTTAAAGACAAAAAACCTGGAAGATCTTTCCAGGCTAGGTATCACGACCAAAACGCCATCTGCTGAAAATACGGTGGCCCCGGCTTCCGGTTCCGATAAAATAGCCGATTACCCGGGTGGCATCAACGAACTGCGGAAAGAGGTCGCCGGTCTTTTTTATCTTGAGGGAGTCCACTCGGATCTGAAAATCGTAAAAGCCGATGTCGCCTTTATCGTTGAAAGAGACGGCACCATCACGAATGTTGAAGCCCGGGGCGACAACTTTACCTTCAACCGCCAGGCCGAAATTGCCCTGTATTCCGTTTCACAGAAATTTTCGCCGGCCATTGTAAATGGTATTCCCGTAAGATACCGTTTCCGGCTTCCTTTAACTATGAATCTTGAAGAATAAATGTTTACCGACGAATATTTCATGAAAATGGCGCTCAGCGAAGCCGAACTCGCCCTGGAAAAGGATGAAGTTCCGATCGGCTGTGTGGTGGTATCCAACAACCGTATCATTGCCAGGGCACACAACCTTACCGAAACCCTGAACGATGTCACCGCACATGCAGAGATGCAGGCCATCACTTCCGCCGCAAATTTTCTTGGCGGGAAATACCTCAGAAACTGTACGCTGTATGTAACCCTGGAGCCGTGTGTGATGTGTTCGGGAGCCCTGTCCTGGGCCCAGATTTCAAAAGTGGTCATCGGTGCCCGGGACGAGCAGCGCGGATTTATCAATAAACACCTCACCCTTCACCCCAAAACAGAAATCATCACCGGAATTTTGGAAAATGAATGTTCTTCTATTGTCAAAGAATTCTTTAAGTCAAAGAGATGATCGTGGAGGTTGAAGTTAGATTAAGGTTCAGGTTAAATAAATACATAAATACTTTGCTTCAGTCTCTACCTCCATTTCAGCCTATAAATCTTTTCCTAAAAAATACAGTCCTTTCAGCGTATGGAGCCTGTCCATCACATGAATTTTATCGGTCAACGGTTTGTACACATGAGAAACGCCTCCGGTGGCCACCACGAAGCATTGATCCTGCACTTCTTCATTGATTCTGTCGATGAAACCTTCTACCATTCCCAAAAAACCGTATACCATCCCACTCTGCATACAGGTAACGGTATCTAATCCCAAAACCGTTTTCGGCTTTACCAGTTCTATTTCGGGAAGCTGGGCGGTCTGGCTGATCAGAGAATTCAGCGCGGTAACAATACCCGGCGCGATGATGACGCCCAGGGTTTCGCCGTTCTCTGCCACACAGCTTGCCGTAAGGGCAGTTCCGAAATCCAGGACGATCTTTTTACGGTCAGGATACAGATTGTGTGCCGCCACCAGATTGGCATAAATATCCGTACCCATTTGCTTAGATTTCGCCTGAACTCCCGAAGGAGTATTTCTGTCGACAATCACCGGACTGATATTGTGAATTTTCCGGATCGCAGAACTTATTACTTTAGTTAGCTGTGGCACTACTGACCCGATGATTACTTTACCAATTTCTTTTGGTTCTATTTTATAGGTTTGATACAGCATCATCATCTGGACATACAACTCATCTGCAGTTCTGTAAGGTTTTGTATTGATTACCCACGAAATATCACAGTTGTCATCATGAAAAAGGCCGAATCTGATATTGCTGTTTCCTACATTAATTACAATTGAATTCATTTATTTAGCGTAAAAATGGAGTCTCTAATTATTTAAAGCGATAAATTTAATGATTTTAATGTAAGCGGAAACGAATTTATCAGGAATCGTTTTTATGAAAGAATGATCGGCACCCTGTACGTCAGCGTTTCCTGAACAAAGGCTTTGTATTCTGTTATTAAAAAATCTACGTATTTAATTTCATCTTATAGTATCTCAATAGATAATCATAAATCACCATTTCAAATAAGCGCTGATCAGAAACAAAAAGCCTGTTGATATTCATATGGAATATACTACTGAAAAAACTTTGTATTGAAATTTCTAAAGACTGATTTTCATTGCATAAAATGATATTCTGTAATATTGAGTTACTTTCTTCAATACTGCTGATAACCACGTCTCTTTCTTCAAAAAAGTCTGCCGATTGAATAAAATCCAAATATTTTGATTTAAACTCCCTATATTTTTTGTCTAGCTGAGAGTTAAGTCTTTTGTCTGCATTGAACTCCTGTTTAAAAGCTGTATTAAAATCTTTAATCCAATTTAGTTTTTGCTCAACTGAAAAATTGAGTTTAGTCAGAACTTCCTCAATATAAAAAAGAGAAACCATAATTTTTTCCTCATCATCATAATGTAAACACTGTAAAGCAAGTTCGCTGTTTGAACAAAATAAGGTTTCAGCTTCTTCAATGGTTTTCGTACCATACCTTTCAATCTCCCGATTATAGGTATCAATCAGAATATTCGAAATTTCTCCACTTTCAATATATTCTCTCAGATTTTCATTGATTTTATTAAGAATCTTGTAGTAATCATTAATATTATTTAGCATGAATCTTAATCTCAAATGCAGTTTCGGGTCATTATAGCGGATGAAAAACCATTTTGAAATAAAATTATTTTCTTTAAAATATTCTACCAAAGGCTGTATTGCTTCCTCTAAAATAAGGTCTGCCGTTTTCACTCCTGTATAGATTTTCAGATACAGCCATTCACTTCCGGAAATAAATTTTCTTTTCATCGCAACAGCTATTTATTTTTATACATGGGGAAAATGAATTCTCTTTTAAAATCATCATTTTCGTTATATAAGAATTCTTCAATGATAATAGATTCTTCATTTTTCACTGAATCAATAAACATTTTTATCAGATCATAATTTTCCAAGTTTACGGTGAGCTTATTATCCGACTTTACCCATTGTACCCATTTAGGGATTTGCTTTAGTTTTCTCCACCTTTCCACTTCTGAGAAAAACTGGTCTTTATTATGTATAAGCAATGAGAATTTATGGATTTCTTTATTCGTAATTCTCCAAGATGCTTTTGACAGAATGATATTTTCATATTCAACCCTTGGTAAAAAGTTATAAATATGTTTTAAATCTCCCCAATTAAAATAAAGTCCTGATCTAATATTTTGTGAATACAGGTCACAGAGAAAATGATAAACAGGTAAAGGGTTTGCCGCGTAATTATGAGCATTCGTAAGATAAGGTTTAACTTCTTTATTAAATTTCTTAGAACGAAGCACTATCCTGTTATTTTTTAGCGAAATATATAGATCGTCTATTCGTATCTGATATTCTTCGGGTAAAATGGATTGTGCTAAGTATGGAATTTCATATTTTCGGAGTGTTGGTCTTCTTATTACGTTTCCTATTCTTGCATCTGGCAAGTGAATAATTTCTGCCAGAATATAGTCTGGATTTAGTTCTTCTTCTTTTTGAGCGATTACTTTTGTTAAATTTTGTACTTCTGATTTTTCAGAACAAAATCTTCCCAATAAATTAGCAGCACTGCATCCACCACCACCATCTAAAAATAATTTTTCAGAATGATTTTCAGATATGATTTCTGCCATAAAGGAAATAGTATCCGGTAAATCATCCCAGGTTTCTTTGAAATCTTGAAAGTCTTTATCTGATAATCTAATCTTATATTCACGATGCAGTAGAACATCCTGAATTTTTCTGTTCAAAATTTGCTGAATTGGGTTAAGTTCCACCGCTAAATTTGATTTTTTAAGTATCGGGATTTTAAGATCTTCAAGGTATGGATGGAACCCTTTTGTTATAATATCTTGTCTATAACCAACTCCCACTTCAGTATCTAGGGCATAGCTCAAAGAAACTTCCTGTGTTTCAAATCTCTCATAAAAAGCTTTTTTAAATTTCTCTAAATGAGTTTCTTTTTGAAACCCGTTTATTTTATTGAGAAAACTAATTCCTTTCTTCAATTTTTTTTTCCAATTTACTGGTAAACCGAACCTGGTATCATTATACAAATCAGTTTGGAAAAGATGATTGGGTTTAAAATCGACATTAAAACATTTAATCAGATTTTCAATTTCAAAATACCCCTGAATTGGGTTTCCAATATTTTGATCCAGCTCATTTAATTTCTTAATTATTTTGATTAAAATACTTGTTTCCCTTTCTATTTTTATTTTAGCAAGGACTGAAATTATCCTTTCTAAAAAATCTTCCCCAGCTACAACAGGTTCTAACTCACTTACAAGGATCTGATTATCTATCAATTCTTCTAAAAATTCTTCCGCTTCACCTTTTGTTATTTCTTCCCCAGTAAGTATTTCTGCAATTTGATATAAAGTTTCACCCTTATTAGTAAAATTTAATACTGAGTTCTATTCTTGAGTAAGTTGAGCAGAAGTAATTATATATTCACGTTTTTCCTTCGTATTCTCATATT
>JBMDXW010000264.1:0-3421 GCA_048594965.1 Chryseobacterium sp. | reverse complement strand
TAATGGTAGTTTTTCAATTTAATTTTAGGGGATGATATACTTTAATGTACCAGATATATCTTTTATCCGAAACATCCGTTTATGACTAGATATAAACAATTTAGATTGAATTTTATCATGTAGAATTTTATTTTTTTGATTTGGTACACTAAAGTATATAGTTGCCAAAAAATAATGGATCTTACACCAAGCTTGTTCCCTAAATACATTAAAGCAAGGATGATAAGTCCTGCCAATAAAAACGTCATATTGATTTCTGCAGTATAGCAAAATGCGATGACCAGTACCGCACCCAGGTCGTCCACAATAGCCAGAGCAGTTAAGAAAACTTTGAGCGCAAGAGGAATCTTTTTTCCTAACAGGTAGAGAACGCCCAATGCAAAAGCAATATCAGTAGCCATCGGTATTCCCCAGCCCTTGTGTGGTTCTCCTGAAGGATTAAAAAAAAGATAGATAAGGGCAGGCATCACCATTCCGCCAATGGCGGCCACAATAGGTAAGAGAGCCTTTCTGACATTGGAAAGTTCTCCACCGATAATTTCCCTTTTCAGTTCCAACCCGACCACGAAGAAAAATATTGACATCAGACCGTCATTGATCCAGTGGTGGATGTTGTAATCAAAGTAAGTGTCATCGTTCCACCTGAAACCGAAAGACTGTCCGAGAATCTCATGATAGGCATGAGAGAGTGGTGTGTTAGCCAGGAACAAAGCAATGATCACGCTGATTCCCAACAAAAGGCCTCCCGATTTTTCCTGTTAAATAAACCGTTGCATAGGCTGCACGATCTTATCGATCGGTTTCTGGTTATAACCGTTACTCATTGTTGAATTTTTAAATGCGCCTAAATTTACGGCTTTCATAACTTTTCCCCAACTAAAAACGTTCCAGTAAAGTTATCAGGATAGTCTCACAGTAATACAGCGTTGGAGGTGATGTTGATTTTTAGAACATTGTCTGATAAAATTTAAGCATAAATTTTAAAATAAAAAATAGCACTGGCTGTAAATTAATTTATAATATTACATGTCTAAAACAATAAATCAACAAAAATGTCGACAAAAAAACTTGGTGAATGGTATGCCACTGCCATCTGTGGAAACGATATCACTTCTTCCTGTTTGTATGTTTCTGCACTGGCTATTGTTGCAGCAGGGCAATATGCCTGGATCGCTCTTCTGCTCGTTGCAGCAGTATTGTATCTGTTCAGAAAGATCTACGGTGAAGTTGTTGGAGCGCTTCCTCTTAACGGCGGCGCTTATAACGTATTGCTGAACACGACATCAAAAAGCAATGCATCCGTTGCCGCTTGTCTTACGATTCTGTCATACATGGCTACCGCAGTGATCTCTTCCAGTGAAGCGATGCATTATCTTCATCACATTTTGCCCTACTTCAACGTCAATATTGCTACGTTTGTTCTTCTGCTAATATTTTTAGGACTGACCATCCTGGGTATCTCAGAGAGTGCGGTCGTTGCGCTGGTTATTTTCATTTTTCATCTTACAACAATGGCTCTGCTCATTGGTTCGTGCTTCTATTTTGTTTTCGAGAATGGCCTGTCTATATTGATTGAGAATTTTCATCTTCCCGTTCGAAATGGCAGTATAATGACGGCTATCTTCTTTGGCTTTTCCGCAGCAATGTTAGGTATATCCGGTTTTGAAAGCTCATCCAATTTCGTAGAGGAACAGAAAAGGGGGGTATTTGCAAAAACACTGAGAAATATGTGGATCGCCGTGTCCATCCTGAATCCACTTATCGCATTCCTTGCCATTTGCATTATTCCAATCTCTGACGTTCAATCCCATCAGAATTCTTTTCTGAGCTATGTAGGAACACTTACCGGAGGCAAGTGGCTGGCAACCATTATTTCGATCAATGCGGTATCTGTTTTAAGCGGTGCTGTTCTTACTTCTTTCGTTGGTGTAAACGGACTGATTAAAAGGATGACCCTGGACAGAATACTTCCCAATTATTTCCTGAAGGAAAATAAAAGAGGGAGCACCTACAGGATCCTGATTCTGTTTTTTCTTCTTTGCTGTTCGGTTCTGTTGGTGACTCGTGGTCAGCTTGGGCCTTTGGCAGCGGTATATGCTTTGTCGTTTCTTACCGTAATGGCTTCATTTGCTTTGGGTAATATTCTCTTAAAGCTGAGACGTTCCCGTCTTCCGAGGCCTGAAAGTGCAAGGCCGGGAGCAGTGGTCATTGCCTTATTTGCAATTATTATTGCTTTGTACGGTAACATTAAAACAAAGCCTCAGTATCTCGTTACTTTTCTCCAATATTTTATTCCCTCTGTACTTATTATTCTCGCAATGCTGATGAGGAAAGATATCATGCATTTTGTAGTTAATATGCTGGAATCCGTATCCCGCGGATATAAAAAATACACGGTCACAAGACAGCGCTTCCTGAACAGAAAACTTAAAAAGCTGTATGAGCAGAATTTCGTATTCTTCTCAAAAGGTGATGATATCGCAACCTTAAATAAGGTTATGATGTATCTCCATGAGAATGAAGTCACCAATAAAATGAAGATTGTTACAGTCCTGGAAAAGGAGCAGATCCCTGACCCGAAGTTCCTTGCAGATTTTGAAGTTTTGGATCGTGCTTATCCGGATGTTGACATGGAATACATTACCTTGGTTGGAAAATTCACGCCGGAACTGGTAGAAGATCTCAGCCAAAGATGGAACATTCCAAAGAACTTCATGTTTATCAGCAGCCCCGGTGACCGTTTTAGTTACAGAGTGGATGAGCTGGGTGGTGTGAGATTGGTTTTGTAAAAAATTATTGATAATAATTGAGTACCTTATTTTAACATCACATATTTTATCCGTACGGTTAGTGATATGTGTAACGTAACTTATATGGATCGATCACTTTTCCTCTTTGAAATCAGAAGTTTAAAAATTGCATAACATCCCGGGATCATCGGCAAAACAGCAGTCCACATACCCGGGAAGTAGTATTTTCCTGTCGTTTTGTAGTAGTAATTAGGCATATTATGGATGATTGTGCCTGCGATTGAATCCGTGATAGAATGCGGGTCATTCGCAGCAAGTTCCGGTGAGATCAAGGGAAAGATAAAGTGTATACATTCTGCCACACCGGGTCCGATAAAGATAAACCAGGCAACATATCCTGCAATCGGAATTCTGTAATATAAACCCAATGTGGTCAGCGTATAAATGGTCGGTCCGACCAATGCAAATATCATGAGGAAACTTTTCTCATTCCAAGGAATTCCGAAAAGGCGACTCATCGCAGGCGCAAAGCCCATCTGGTATTCTTCGATTATATGGATCTGCAATGCGGCCACGGTAAGAACAAAAAGCGGCAGGATTACTGATGGATTCACAGGATTCTTAAGGTAGGTCTTATGCCAGCAAATAAGAGCGATAACTGCCGAGCCTCC